>DRKG01000024.1 GCA_011051855.1 bacterium
ACGCTGCTCGGCCCTCCTGAACCGCTCCGCCCCGCCGGCGGGCCGTCGCAGCCATGGCCAAGCCCAAGAAGAAAAGAGAAATCGTCTTCCTCGTCTGCGAGGAGTCCGGCGATCGCAACTACACCCTGCTGAAGAAGCCGGGCACGCCGAAGCTCGAACTCAACAAGTACTGCCCGCGCTTGCGGAAGCACACCAAGCACGTCGAGAAGAAGAAGTAGCCTCGCGGCTACTCACCGTTCTCCTGCATCGCGCCCGGGCCGGTGCCGCCGCCGGGCAGGCTCCGAGCCAGGATCTCGTCGAGCAGTTCGCGGCTCTGGGGTGACAACGGCAGCGTGCGCAGCCGTGCTCCCAGTCTGGCGACCGTGTTCGGATCGCCCTGCTCCAGGTTCTGCAGCGCCAACACGACGGCGCCGAGGTGCTTCGCGTCGCCCGCGACCACCGGATCGTCGAGCACCTGGGACATCGCCCGCTCCGCCGCTGCGGGCTCGGCGTGCACCGTGAAGGCAAACATCGCCTGGATGCGCACGTCGGGCGACGGGTCGTTCTGCAGCGCGAGTTCGGCGATCTCGAGACCGACTTCGTCCGGCAGCATGCCGACGCCCATGACCAGTTCGCGGCGCATCTCCGGATGCGTGTCGGCGGCGAGCTGCTCTCGGTAGGCGTCCGCGATGCGTTCCGGCGCGCGCGCCGCCAGACCGAGGTAGACCCCGCGGGTGTGCGACAGCATCGGTCCCAGTTCCCGCAGCACCTGCAGCGCCTGTTCGATGGGCAGTTCCTGTGCCGCCAGTTGGGCTACCTCGGTTGCCAGTGCGCGGTCGTCGCGCTCCCGGAGCCAGGCGAGTGCCAGGCTGCGGTAGTGGTCGTCGGCGAGCAGTTGGCGGCACGCCGCGACGACCTTGCTCGGGTCGCTGTCGCCGAGCAGGACCAGAGCCAGTTGCGACAGCTCGCTCGAAGAGCGCTGGCCGCTGGCCTTCAGGTTGTCCCACAGGGTCAGCAGCAGGTGGGTGACGATGTCGCGGTCGACCAGGTCTTCGCCGGCCAGGTGGAGGAGGTGTAACACGGTCGGTTCGTGGCAGGCGCGCAGGTATGGCTGTTCGTGCAGGCAGCGGTCGGCCATCTCGGCGGTGGTGGAGCAGATCGGGGTCGCATCGAGCAGCGCTTGCGTCAGCGCATCGGCGCGCGCGTGTTCTCCCGTGGCGCTCGCGGTCTGCTGGCGGCGTGCGAGCTCGGTCGCCAGGACCACCTGCAGCACGCCGAGACGCGAGTTGTCGTAGGGTTCGCGCGGTTGCGCATCCGTGCCGCCGTAGAGCTCGATCAAGAGGTCGAGGGACCGCTCGCCGGCGTCCGGGAACTGCTCGAACACCTGCTCGAACAGGGTGCGCGCCTCGGCATCGGCCGCCAGCGCTTCGCTACGCTGGTCATTGCGCGCCAGCTCCGCCGTGCGCAGACCGAGCGAGGTGAGTGCGTCGATCGCCTCGCGGAACTGCAGCGGTGCCGGGACCGATGCAGCCGTGACGTCGACGCGCTCCGGGTGTGGAGCCACAGCCGCGGCTGTCTCGGCCATCGCGGCTGTGTTCGGTGTGTGCTCGCGAAGTGGTGTGGGGTCCGTGGTGATGGTGTCGGGTGCAGCCTGTGGCCACAGCCAGGACGCGGCGGTCGCGAGTACAGCGGCCGTCAGGAAAACGGATACGGTGATCGCAGACGTCGATCGTGGGGACTCTCGTTGCGGCATCTTCCCTCCAGGATGGGGTCGTCGGTGGCGACGGGTGCACCCGCCGCCAGCAGCCCGATGGAGGGTGGATCTCCGCTCCGAATGCCCTCCATCGGCCGAACCCGATCTATGCACGAACCAGCACCCCCGGCACGCGCCATCCACGCCCATGGAGCAGATAGATCGGGCTAACCACTAGTGCGATACCCGGGGGCATCGCCTCACGGCGTGCTGTGCGAGATCACGGGATGGGCGGGCAGGGAACCGTCGTCATGCGTCCGAGCACCGCCGTGTGCACGATGCGTTGGAGGGCGCAGTTGGCGCCCCACGGGATGATGAGGAACCACGACTGCTCGCAGGTGTAGAAGTAGTTCTTCGCGGTCGTCTGGGCGTAGACGTCGACCATCGTGTTGGCCGTGGCCGGCTCTTCGATCTCGTGCTCGGGGACGTGCGAGACGAACAGCGGGCAGCCCTTCTTGTTGGGACGGATGACGACGCCGCCGATCTCGAGGGTCGGCGTGCCGCAGTCCTGCCGCCCGTTGAAGGTGACCGACTCGGGGATCGTCTTGGCCTTGGTGCGCGGGCAGTCCTGCGCGGTGAGCGACAGCGACGACAGCAGCGTCGCGAGCAGCAGAACGAACGAACGTGGAATCATCTCTCGTGCTCTCTCGCGGATCGGGACCTCGCCCTCGACGGGCCAGCGGCGGTCGCGATCCGCAGTTCGGCCGCCGCCGTCCATCAAGTGACCAGCAATCGCAAACGGTGGCAGGAATCCGCGCGAATCAGCCGTTCGCGCGCAGTTCGTGCCAGGCGGCTTCGATGCCAGGCGTGACCGGCCCAGCGCGCCAGTCGAGCTCACGGTCCGCCTTCGCGCTCGAATACCACAGGTAGCGGCCGGCGAGTTGCAGCACCTCGCTGGTCAGCGGGGGACGGCTGCCGACCAGTCGTTCTTTCTGGCGCAGCAGGTGTGCGGCGGCGAGCACCAGCCAGCGGGGTACGGTGCGTTGCGGTGCGGTGCGGCCGACGACCTGCGCGATGCGCGCGAGCAGTTGCAGTCCGGTCAGGTTCTCGCCGCCGAGGATGTAGCGCTCGCCAGTGCGCCCGCGCGCGATCGCCCGCATGATGCCGTCGCATACGTCTTCCACGGCCGCGACGTTGAGGCCGCCGGCTGGTGCGAATCGCATGCGCCGGGCCAATACCGAACCGATCAGCGAGTCGTCACCCTTGCGGCGGTCGCCGGGACCGTACATCGAAGGTGGATTGACGATCACGGCATCGAGGCCGGCGCGCGCTTCGGCGAGCACGCGCTCCTCGGCGGCGAACTTGCTGTCGCAGTAGCCGATGTGCAGTGGGCCGAAGTTGAACGGCGTCTGCTCGTCGAGTTCGATCGGGTGGTTGGAGTAGCCGACGGCGGAGATCGTCGATACGTGCAGGAACCGTCGCACGCCTGCCGCGCGCGCCAACGCTGCCAGCCGCGCCGTTCCGGTGGTGTTGACGGCCAGCATCGCCTCGCGGTCTTCGGGGCGGAACGACACCATCGCGGCCAGGTGCACGACCAAGTCGCAGCCGCGCACGCCCGCCGCCAGCGCGGCTTCGTCGGCGAGGCGCCCTTCGACCTGTTCGAGTTCGAGGTTCTCGAACCGTTCGAGCAACTGGCCCGCGCGCACCAGGAGCCGCAGGCGATGGGTCGCGGCCAGGCGCGGGACCAGGGCACGGCCGAGGAAGCCGGTGGCGCCGGTTACGAAGCAGAGCGGGCGCATGCGGCGACGATAACTGGCCGGCACGACCTGCTGCAGCAGGGTTACTGCAGCAGGGTGACGCCGATGTTGGAGACGCCGGTCGCCGCGTTTCCCGATGGGTCGCCTTCGAGGATCTGCGAGTAGACCAGCATGTAGCCGAGTCCGCCCGGCACCGGGAACGTCAGCGTCTGGCGGCCGAGCGGGCTCGCGAACGTGCCCATCGTCAGCACGATCTGGCTCGACAGCAGGTCGAAGCCCTGGAACGGCGTGGTGCCGTTCTGGGCGTCGAGCACGAGGAACCACAGGTGGTTGGGTTGGCCGGCGAACTCGTAGGTCACGACGCCGCCGTTCGGGGGCACCACCGGCGGCGGCACCAGCTTGGGCGGTGACGTCGTGGTGTAGCTGAACGGGATCGCGTTGCTCGTTCCGGCAGGGTTGGTGACTTCGATCGTGGCGGCTCCGAGCGCAGTGCCCGAGGGCGGGAAGACCGTCATCTGGGTGTCGCTGGCGATCGAGTAGCCGGAAGTGAACGTCTGGCCGCCGACCTGGAACGAAGTGACGGTCGCGAGGTTGGTGCCGGTCAACTGCACGCCGTCGGGCTCGAACACGCTCACGGTGTTGGGTGTCACTGCCGTCAACGTCGGCGGGAACACCTGGAACGACAGACAACTCGCGTTTTGGGCGAACGACGAGATCTGCGCGGCCGCCGACGGGCTGAACAGGGTCACGTTGTTGCTGCAGCCACCGAGGCCCGAGCACATGATGTAGCAGGGGCTCGCGCTGTTGCAGTGCGGTGCGGAGAAGTTGTGGCCGAGTTCGTGGGCGGTCAGACCGACGCGGCTGTTGAGGTTGCCGGTGAACCGCGACTGCGACAGGCCGTAGCCGTCGGCGGTGCAGACGCCCGAG
>DRKG01000025.1 GCA_011051855.1 bacterium
GACCGTTGCGGCGCCGCCATCTACGTCGGCACGGCCGCTGGCGCACCGGAGTTCGAGCACGTCGGTGTCGACGACGGCGACGTGATCGAGTTCGGCGACACCCGTATCGTCGCGATGACGACGCCGGGGCACACCCCCGAAAGCGTCAGTTGGGTGCTGTATGACCTCGCCGCCGACGCGCAGAAGCCGCACGCGGTATTCACCGGCGACACCCTGTTCGTCGGCGACGTCGGCCGCCCCGACCTGTTGGCGTCGTTCGGAGTCACGGCCGACCAACTCGCAACACAGCTCTATCATTCCCTGCATGACAAGCTGCTGAAGCTCCCCGACGACACCATCGTCTACCCGGCGCACGGGGCGGGCTCTCTGTGCGGCAAGAGCCTCGGCACGGAACGCTCGACGACCATCGGCAAGCAGAAGGAGACCAACTGCTCGGTCCAACCGATGCCGGTCGAGGAGTTCATCGCGCGCGTCACGACCGACCAACCGCAGGCGCCCAAGTACTTCGGCTACGACGCGGTGCTCAATCGCAAGAACCGCTCGATCCTCGACGTCGCCGTGCAGAACGGCACGCGTGCGCTGTCGGTCGACGAGTTCCTGCAGAAGCGCGCCGAAGGGGCGCAGGTGATCGACACCCGCGAAAGCGACGACTTTGCCCGCGGCACCATCAAGGATGCGATCCACGTACCGCTGAGCGGCAGCTTCGCGACCTGGTCAGGGGCGATGCTCGACCTCGAAAAGCCCACCCTGATCATCGCCGACGAGGGCAAGGAGCACGAAGCCGCCGTGCGCCTCGGTCGCATCGGCATCGACACCGCCATCGGCTACCTCGCCGGCGGCGTATCGGCACTGTCCGACCGCCACGACCTGCTGCAGCAGAGCGGCCTGATCGACGTCGACATGCTGCAGGAGAGGCTCGACGCCGGCGAAGACCTCTACCTGCTGGACGTGCGCACGCCGAACGAGTTCGCCGGCGGGCACATCGACGGTGCGCACAACCTGCCGCTGATCCAGCTCCCCGAACGCACCGACGAGGTGCCGACCGACCGCGCCGTCTACGTGCTCTGCCGCACCGGCGCGCGTTCGAGCACCGCGATCAGCATGCTGCGCCGCGCCGGCCACACCAACGAACTCGTCAACGTGCGCGGCGGCATGAGCCGCTGGCTCGAACACACCTCCCCCGTCAACTCCTGATCCCGACTTCCGATCGAAGCCATCCGCCATGTCCGCATCCAGCAACCAACAGCACTTCCAGGTGCTGATCATCGGCGCCGGCGCCGCCGGCATCTCCGTCGCCGCTCGCATCGCCAAGAAGCTACCAGCCAACAGCATCGCGATCGTCGACCCATCGACGAAGCACTACTACCAGCCACTGTGGACCTTGGTCGGCGGTGGCGTCGGGCGCCGCGAGGACACCGAGCGGGAACAGCGAACCCTGATCCCGGCCGGAGCCACCTGGATCCATGACGCGGTCGAGGAACTCGAACCGGACGACGACCGCGTGGCGCTGAAGAGCGGCGCCAAGGTCGGCTACGACTACCTGGTCGTCTGCCCCGGCATCCAGCTCGACTGGCACAAGGTCGACGGCCTCGCCGGCAACGTCGGCAAGCACGGCATCTGTAGCAACTACAGCTACGACACCGTGCAGCACACCTGGCCGACAATCCAGGCGACCAAGCAGGGGCGTGCGCTGTTCACCCATCCGAGCACGCCGATCAAGTGCGGCGGCGCACCGCAGAAGATCATGTATCTGGCGGAATCGACGTTCCGCCACAACGGTGTGCGGCAAGACATCGAGGTCGAGTTCGTCTGCGGCATGGGGTCGAGCTTCGCCGTACCGAAGTACCAGAAGGTGCTCGACGGCATCATGCAGCGGCGCAACATCCGGGCGACCTACCTCTACGACCTGGTCGCGATCAAACCCGAGCAGCGCGTCGCTGTATTCGCCAAGGTCGGCGACCCGAATGACCGCTTCGAGCGCGACTACTCGATGATCCACGTGACGCCGCCGATGAGCGCGCCGGACTTCATCAAGCGCAGCCCGCTGGCCAACGAGGGCGGTTGGTGCGAAGCCGACAAGGGCACCATGCAGAGCCCCAAGTACGCGAACGTGTTCGCGCTCGGCGACGCGTCGAGCCTGCCGACTTCCAAGACCGGTGCCGCGATCCGCAAGCAGGCGCCGGCCTGCGCCGAGAACCTGCTCGCGGTAATGGCCGGCCGCCAACCGACGGCGACCTACGACGGCTACACGTCGTGTCCGCTGGTCACCGACTACGGCAAGCTGGTGCTCGCCGAGTTCGACTACGACAAGAACTTGAAGGAGACCTTCCCGTTCGACCAGGGCAAGGAGCGGTGGTCGATGTACATGCTGAAGAAGCACGTGCTGCCGAAGCTCTACTGGCACGGCATGCTGAAGGGACGCGCCTGATCGTGATCTCCGTCCTCCTCGGTGCCATCGTCATCGGCGTCAGCCTGGGCCTGATGGGCTCGGGCGGCTCGATCCTGACCGTTCCCATCCTGCACTACCTGATCCATCAGCCGGAGAAGGTCGCGATCGCCGGCTCGCTGCTGGTAGTCGGCAGCATCGCGGCCTTCGGCGGCCTGCAGAACGTCGCCCGCGGCTCGGTGCACTGGCGCAGCGTGCTGTGGTTCGGCGTGCCCGGCATGGCCGGCACCTGGCTCGGCGCGAGGTTGTCGGCCTTCGCCTCGGGCACGGTGCAGTTAGCCCTGTTCGACGCGGTGATGCTCGCCGCCGCGGTGTTCATGCTGCGTCCCGCGAAGCTCGACGCGAGCGCGAGCGCCGCGCACAAACAGAAGGCGCGCTGGAAGATCGTGCTCGACGGCCTCGTCGTCGGCGTGCTGACCGGCTTCGTCGGCGTCGGCGGCGGATTCCTGATCGTGCCGGCTCTGGTGCTGCTGGGCGGCCTCGACATGCGCCTCGCGGTCGGCACGAGCCTGTTGATCATCGCGCTGAAGTCGTTCAGCGGCTTCGTCAAGTATCTCGACGTGCTCGCCGAACGCGATCTGCATCTCGACTACAGCGTGCTCGGCTGGTTCATCGGCATCGGCGTGCTCGGCTCGTTGTTCGGCAGCGCCGTCGGCAAGCGCGTGCCCCAGGCCGGTCTGCAGCGTTCGTTCGGAGTGATGCTGCTGCTCGCCAGCATCGGCATCCTGATCGCACTGCTGGTCGAGTGACGCCCGGCAGCGGGCCGCAAGCCCTCAGCCGCGGCGCAACGTGCGCGCGAGCCGGCGCAGTTCCGGGCTGTCGACTCCCGCCGCCTCCGCCTGGGCGAGCACCCGGCGCGCCTCGCTCGTGCGCCCGAGGTCGCAGAGGTAGCGCGCCTTGGCCTCGTGGCCGCGGGCCTCGCCGGGGCGCAGCGACAGCGCGCGATCGACCAGTTCCAACGCGCGCTTGGCGTTCCGCCGGCGGGCGAACAACTCGGCCATCTCGTAGAGCACGTCGGGTTGGTTCGGGGCGATCTCGAGCGCCGCAGCCAACAGGTCGAGCGCCTCGTCCTCGGCGCCGAGACGCCGCTTGGCGATCGCCGAATAGAACAGCGCCGGCCAAAACTCCGGCTGCAGGTGCAGCCACATCTGGAACTCCGCCAGCACCGGCCTGGGGTTGCGGCCGCGCAGGCTGCGCTCGCTCGCCTTGGCGAAGCGAGCTTCGAAATCGGCGACGTCGATCTGCAGCATCGCGCGCACCGCCCGATCGCGGATCGCCGGGTCGGCGATCGCGCGC
>DRKG01000026.1 GCA_011051855.1 bacterium
CGGTCGAGCCGACGCCCCGCCGAACCGCGCGCTTCTCGATGACGTGCTTCATCCGTGCATGCGTGCCGGCTGGGTCGAAAGAGGGCCGAAGAGTCTACTGACGCCTGCCCGCGCAGGCAACGACGACGGACACCGCATCCGCCGCAGCTCGGCCCTGGCGCCAGGATACCGTCGACTGGCAAGGGTTTCGCCGGCGGGTTGACCGACATACACTCCCGGCGCCTGCGGCGATCGGTTTCGCCGCCGGACGCCCTGCATGCGCCTCGCGGAGACAGTTCGACGAGAAGACCTGCTGGAGCGGGCGACCCTGGTCCTGAACCGCTCCTGGCTTCCGGTGCACGTGACCACCGTGCGCCGGGCGCTGTGCATGGCCTTCCGCGACACCGCACGGATCGTCTGCACCGAAACGCTGGCGACCTACACGTTCGGCGAGTGGTTGGCCTTGCCCCGACCGGAGCACCTCGACACGATCCGTTCCCCGAGCGTGCGCATCGCCGTTCCCGAGGTCATCCTGCTGCAGCGCTACAACCGGATCCCGAGCCATGAAGCTCCGTTCACCCGCCGCAACCTGTTCCTCCGCGACGACTACACCTGCCAGTATTGCGGCACTCGTTGCAGCGCCGAACGCCTCAGCGTCGACCACGTCTTCCCGCGATCCCGCGGGGGCGGCACGAACTGGGAGAACTGCGTGCTCGCCTGCGTCAGGTGCAACTCGCGCAAGGCCAACCAGACTCCCGGCGAAGCCGGCCTGCACCTGCTGCGCCGACCAGCGCGCCCGCGCTGGACCCCGTATCTGAACGTCCGGCCCCACCAGCGCCGCGACTCCTGGGCCCGCTTCGCTCCCCAGAAGAAGCGGCGCCAGAACTGCAACTGAGACCAGCATGACCCCCTCCAGCAGAATCCCCCTCGTTCTCGCCCTGCTCGCCGTGCCGCTCGCCGCGCAGAGCACCGCCCAGCTCAAGAAGGAGCTGCGCAAGATGGAGCGCGCCGCCAAGAAGGACCCCGCGGCACTGTTCGAAGCGGGCAAGTGGGCCAAGGAAAACGGCTTCACGAGCGACGCCAAGCGCATCCTGAACAAGGTCCTCAAACTCGACCCGGACCACGAAGGCGCCAACCTCGCGCTCGGCAACGAGAAGTTCGACGGCAAGTGGCTGCCCGCCAAGCAGGCTCGGAAGCTGCGCGAACAGGCCGAGAAGGCCGAATACGAGGCCAAGGGCTACAAGAAGGTCGACGGCGTCTGGGTGCCACCGGACGAGGTCGCCGACGCACACAACGGCGTCTTCCACCACGACGGGGAAGTGGTCACGCGCGACGAGAAGCTGGCGCTGATGCACGGCAAGGTGCGCCACCCCGAGACCGGCCTGTTGATCGACGCCAAGGACCTGCAGAAGGCGAAGGACGGCTACTTCCCCCTCGGCAAGGGCAAGTGGGGGGATCTCGCGGAGGCGGACAAGTTCCACAGCGAGATGTCGCGGCCGTGGGTGATCCGCACCGACCATGCGACGATCATCAGCACCCTGCCGCTGGCGCAGATCCAGAACCTGAAAAACTACGCCAACCAGGGCCACGAGAAGGTCGCGCCGCTGTTCGGCAATCGAGAACCCTCGCCAGCCAAGCGCCCGGTCATCATCATCGCCAAGACGCAGTCGGAGTATCGCGAGTATGGCCAAGCCCTCGGCGACGGCACCGACGTGGCCGGTGCCTTCCTGACCCGCCTGGATGCCGAGTTCCATCTGGGTGGCCAGGGGGTCGTGCGCCCCGCGATCTGCGACAACGAGAAGAACTGGGGCCCGCGCTACGTGCGCCACGCCGCGGCCTTGGCCTACGTCAATGCGATCGCGGAGGACGCGGGCGCCGATCTACCGCTGTGGTTCGTGCACGGCATCGGCAGCTACACCTCGCGCTTCGAGAACGACTCGGACGCGGGCTGGTTCGGCAAGCAGAACCTGGCGCGCGGCGGCGTCGGCAACGTCAAGGCGTTCTTCAACTCGTTCGACCTGAACGGCGACATGCAGTCGACGGAGATCGCCTACGAGTTGTTCCGTGCCGGCCTGATGGTGTCGTTCGCCACCCACGGAGGCGACCAGGCGTGCACGGACGCGATGCGCGCCGTCACCGATGCTTTGTCGGGCAAGTCCAAGAAGAGCGCCACCAAGGCCATCGAGAAGCTAGAGAAGGCGCTGGCCGCAGCGCAGGACAAGATCGTCGAATACCTGAACAAGCTGATCGCCAAGGCGCCCCGGTAACGGACCTTCCCGCCGTCGGCGAATCGTCGCGACACTCGTGCGACAGGATCCGGGCCAAGCCCGTCCACTAACCGCGCCAGTCGCCGCTCAACCGGCACCGTGCCCTGGCACCGACCCGAATACCCATGATGAAAGCGATCCCTCTCAGTTGTCTGACCCTGGCGATGCTGGCCGCACCGGCTGCCGCGCAGGGCATTCTCCCCTACCTGCCCAAGGAAACCATGTTCGCCGTCTCGGCCCCCGACATCTCCATGTCGATGGCCGAGTTCCAGCAGATGCCGCTGGCGAAGATGTGGGCCGAGGAGGAGGTGCAGACCTTCTTCGCCGATGCGCTCGACCTGGCGGCCGACCAGCTCAATCAAGGGATCGAGATGGCGAAGCAGATGCACGCCGACGGGCAGTTCCCGATCGACCCCGAGCAGTTGCTGAAGCTGCGGGTGAACGGCGGCACCGTCGCACTGACCCACCTGGAACTCGTGCAGGGGGACTTCGGCGCAATACCGAAGTTCGGCATGATCGTACACATCGACTTTGGCGACTCGGCCGAGAGCTGGGCGCCGCTGATCCAGATGGGCCTCGGCATGCTGCAGGCGGCCGCCGGCGACGAGATCGAGCGCACCGACGACCAGATCGGTGACGTTTCGCTGATCTCGATGGCGCCGACCGATGCCCCTTCGGGCATGGAGATGTCACTGAACGTCGCGATGGTGCCGAACGGCGTCGTCATCGGCACGCTCGCCGACGACGTCAAGGCGCTGATCACCAACATGACCAACCGCACGCCCGCGCTCAGCGCAGCGCCGGGCTTCGCCGCCGCTGCCAAGCACATCGACGTCGCCGGCGCCGAAGCACAGGTCTTCGTCGCGCCGGATCCGCTCGTCGACTTCGCGCTCGGCACCCTGCGCACGGCCATCGAACACGAACCCGAGCTCGAGGACGTCGATTTCGATGGCGTCGAGCGCGCCCTGCAGGCGATGGGCCTGCGCAACCTCGGCACCGCGGCGGTCGCAACCAGCTACGTCGACGGCAAGTGCATCACCCGCGGTTACCACGCCAACGGCCAGGGCGGCACCGCCGCCGCCGCACAGACGGTCGACATCAACAAGTTCCTGCGGTGGGTGCCCAAGGATGCCGTCAGCTTCGGCATTGGAACGCTGAACGTCGCCAGCTTCTACGACACGCTGCTGAAGGGCCTGCAGGCCTACGACGCGCAGCTCGCGGAGCGGATGCTCGCCAAGCTGGCCGAACTCGAAGGGCAGCTCGGCTTTACCATCCGCGGCGACCTGTTCGGCTCGATCGGCGACCACTACGTCACTTGGTCGATGCCGATGGGCACGATCGCCTCGACACCGGAAGTCGCCTACGTCCTCAAGGTCAACAACGAGGAGAAGCTGGTCGGTGCCTTGCAGACCTTTTCGGCCATGACGCAAGGCATGGTCGAGATCGAGGAAGGCACCAAGCGCGGCGTCAAGGTCTACCAGGTGCACATCAACTACGACCCGTTCGAGGGCGGTGGCATGGCGATCGGCATGAACCCGTTCGACATGATCCAGCCGACCTTCTCGTTCAAGGACGGTTACATGGTCTTGGGCTTCTCGGCCAGCGACATCAAGCGCGTGTTCAAGCGCATGGATCGCGACGACAACCCGAAGGGTGACATCCGCGGCAACAAGGAGTTCGCGGCCATCGCGGGCGCGATTCCGAGCGATATCAGCGACTTCTCGTTCACCGACTGGAAGTCGAACTTCGAGAGCCTCTACCAGATGTTGACCGGCATGCTGGCGTTCGTGCCGATGCCGGAAGACGTGCCGATCGACATGTCGCTCTTGCCGGACGCGGAAACGTTGACCCAGCACCTCTACGCGTCGATGAGCTACACCAGGGCCGACGCGAACGGCACCGAGACCGTCGACGTCAGCCCGTTCGGGCCGGAGACCTGGCTCGCGATCGGCTTGGCGATTGCCGCTGGCGTCGGCACCGCCACCTGGATGGAAGCACGCAACGGCTTCTGATCGCCTCGATCATCCGTCGATCGCAGCAGCGAGATAGTCGCCACCGACTTGATCGGCGAACAACAACCCTTCGCCGGTCAAGCGCACGCGCGCACCATCCCACACGATCGAGCCCTCGCGCTGCTGTCGAACGAAGATCGGCTCCAGCGCCGCGCGCGCGTCGATGCGCAAGCGGCGCGAAACCGCCTCGATCTCGACCCCGTCCGCGCGCCGGATGCCGAGCCACAGCGCTTCGGCGACCCGTTGCAGCGGCCGCAGCGTCTCGGCGGAAGCGGTGCAGGTGGGCCCCGAGAGGGCCGCATCACACCAGGCATCTAGCGGTTTGAGGTTGGTGACGCGCACCCCGTCGCGATGGCTCGACGCGCCGGGACCGACTCCGACGTAGTCGCCTTGCAGCCAGTAGTGGTCGTTGTGGCGACACCGACCGCCACGACCCGCGAAGTTGCTGACCTCGTAGGCCTCGAAGCCGGCCTCGGCGAGCCGCGAGCGCGTGTGTTCGAACATCGCGCGATCGAGCCCCTGGTCGTTCGGCCCGGTGCGCCCCTGGCGGCGGTCGCGTTCGAATCGAGTGCCAGGTTCGAAGGTCAGGTTGTAGCAGGACAGATGGTCACTCCCGAGCTGCAGCGCACGTTCGAGGTCGCGCCGCCATTCGTCGAAACTCTCCCCGGGAATGCCGAACATCAGGTCGAGGCTGATGTTGTCGAATCCGGCCTCGCGCGCCGCGACGAACGCGGCCTCGGCCTTGGCGGCATCGTGGGCCCGATCGAGAAAGCGCAACAGGTGCGCATGGAACGTTTGCACGCCGATGCTCAGCCGATTGACGCCGCCGGCCCGTGCAATCCGGGCCTTATCGACGGTGAGACTCTCGGGATTCGCCTCCATCGTCACCTCGGCGCAGCCAGCGAGATCGACGTGCTCGCCGACGATCGCCAGCAGACGTTCGAGCCGCGCGGGTGACAGCAGACTCGGCGTTCCGCCACCGATGAAGACCGTCGTCGGTCGCCCGCCGCGCCAACGCCGACCGAGTTCCGCCGACAACGCCGCCAAGAAGCGGTCGTGCAGCTCCTCGTCGACGACGACGTACGAGTTGAAGTCACAGTAGCCGCACTTGACCACACAGAACGGCACGTGCACGTACAGCGAGGTCGCGGTCATCAGGCAGTAGCGTTGCCGACGTCGGCGCGCACGGCAACCACCCGTCCACACTCAGCGATCTCGCCCGACGATCTCGGACTATCTGCGCACCTTGCCGCGCACGGGTGCCGGCGGACACTCCTCGCCGAACTCTCGCGACATGATCTCGCTGAGCTTCGCGAGCGCCTGCTGCTCCATCTGCCGCACCCGTTCTCGCGTCAAACCGAAGCGCTTACCGATCGCCTTCAACGTCATCGGTTCGCCACTACCGAGGCCGTACCGCAGCCGCAGGATGCGCGCCTCGCGCGAATCGAGCTTGTCGAGCAGTTCGTGCATCCGACCGATCTCCATCGCCGCCAGGATCTGCTCCTCCGGCGAGCGTGTGCGCGTGTCTTCGATCACGTCGGCAAACACCACCCCGCCCTCGTCGTTCATCGAATGCACCGGCTGCGAGTTCGACTGCACGGTGTCGCGCACGACGTCCCAGTTGTTCTCCGGCAGCTCGAGTTCCTCGGCGATTTCCCCGGTGGTCGCCGGCCGCCCGAGCCGGTAGTTGAGCTCCATCGCGGTCGCCTTCCAGCGTGACACGATCTCCGACATGTAGCTCGGCACGCGCACGGTCTTGACCGTGTTTACCAGCGCTCGGCGGATGCCCTGCTTGATCCACCAGGTCGCGTAGGTCGAGAAGCGGCAACCGGCCTTGTGGTCGAACTTCTCGACCGCCTTCATCAACCCGATGTTGCCCTCTTCGATCAGATCCATGAACGAGAGGCCACGGTTGACGTAGTTCTTCGCGATCGACACGACCAGGCGCAGGTTGGCCCGGATCATGTGTTCGCGCGCTTCCAGGTCGCCCCGCTGCACGCGCTTGCTGAGTTCGATTTCCTCTTCGGGCGTCAACAACGGAACTTCGTTGATGTCCGCCAGGTAGGTGTCGAGACCGTGATCTCGCATGGCAGTCCTCCTCGTGGTGGTGACTGCCGAGCTATCGGGCGAACTCGGTCAACCCTGCGCCTGCTGCACCGGGAACGTCCCGTTCCAGGACGCGAATCGTGTGCCTCGGCGACGCACGCCGCTATCTTGTGGTCGCGACCCCCCCACGACAACGAGAACCATCATGCTGAAGAAGGCCTGTGCCATCGCCCTGCTCGCCGCCACCGCCTCGCTGCAAGGCTGCGTCTACTCGAGCGTCACGATCCCACTCGACACCGATCTGCAGAACACCGAACTCGGCGACAAGTCGGGCGAATCGTCGATCTACAGCGTGCTCGGCCTGATCTCCTGGGGCGATAGCGGCACCAAGGCGGCCGCCGAAAACGGCGGCATCTCCACGCTGACCCACGCCGACCAACACTACTTCAGCATCCTCGGATTCGTGTTCGTCGAGCAGACGACGATCGTCTACGGGAAGTGACGATGCGCGCGCTCCTGCTCACGTCGGCGGCGTTCGCGTGCACCGCGCTGGCCGGCTGCGTCAACGGCCGCATCTACACACACATCATCGAACCCCTCGACATCAACCTGCGCGACTCCGCGATCGGCGAAGGAACCGCGAGTTCGGACTCGAAGGACTTCAACTACAGCTACGTGCGCATCGTCTGGGGCAGCTACGGCGTCGTCGACGCCGCCAAAGCGGCCGGCATGGAGGAGGTCTACTTCGCCGACCTCGAAACGCTGAGCATCCTCGGCATTTGGACGCAGCGCTGGATCCACGTCTACGGCCGCTGAACGCGGCCGAGCTGCGACGCGTGGTACCAGAGCGTGTCGTCTACCAGAGCGTGTAGAGGAACGGCACGGCTCCCGGCGCAACCGTGCCGACGATCAGCAGCACCGCCAACAGGCCGAACACGATCAGGATCGGAGTCAGCCACCACATCTTGTTCTCGGCCATGAACGCGACGAACTCGGCGACGAGGCCGCGGTCGTCCTCCTGGGCAGCTTTGAGGAAGTCGTCGTTCTTGTCGGAATCGCGGGTGGGCTGGTCGGTCATGGCGCGCGGGCTGGTCGAGGTCGTCGGAGTATAGCTCGCGCAACCACACACTGGCACTGCGCGATCCCGATGCGAGACCGTGAACCGAAAGTGCCACCGGCGAGGGGGCGTCCCCATCACTGCGGGAACGCCTGCGCGCTCAAGAACGCCAGCCACTCGCCAGCTGCGAAGCTCATCTGCGTCTGCCCGGGCACGGGCGGACCAAAACGGTCGAGAAGCGCCCATTCGGCTCGATGCACACGCCGAATCGGCATCCCTGGTCGACGATCCGACCGAGCGGCGTGTCGACGACGAAGAAGCTCCGGCACCACTGGCGGCCTCGCAACTCACGCCGTCAGCAGAACCGCGGCGGCGGCGTCCAAGACCAGTTGTCGCTGGGCACGCGGGACTCGCAGCCGCCACTATTCGCCACCGTGCCACCAGCCGGACCCGGGCGAACCCACCTCAACCTTGGACTCCGATGATCCCGCCTCGGCCCCGATGCCTCCTTCGTGCCGGCTCGCCGGCTCCCGGCGCGATCGGCGTCGGCGCGCGGGCTGCTGTTGGAGGTAGCGTTCCAACCAAGTGTCGAACGCCGCTTGCTCGATGCGCAGAAACATTGCTGCCCTTCGTGGCGAAATGACTGAGACCACCCCATCGCTTTGCAAGCGGATGTCGCCACAGCGGGATACCGACAAACCGCGCATGGGCGCAAACGTATGCAC
>DRKG01000027.1 GCA_011051855.1 bacterium
CAACGGCGGCCGCCGCCGCCAGGTCGTCGGCGCCCGCCGGATCCCGACCGTCGCGCACCCGCGCCAGCCGCTTGCGCGCTTCGGTGACCCGCTGGATCGCGGCGCGCGCCTCGTCGAGCCCCTGCAGGGTGAAGTTCAGCGACTGCCGGTACTGCACGCGCACCAGCGCGTAGCGCAGTTCGAGGCCGGTGTAGCCCCGCTGCAGAATGTCGTCGACGGTGAAGAAGTTGCCCTTGCTCTTCGACATCTTCGTGTTGTCGACGAGCAGGTGTCGCGCGTGCATCCAGATGTTGACGAAGTGTTCACCGGTGTGCGCCTCGGTCTGCGCGATCTCGCACTCGTGGTGCGGGAACACGTTGTCCTCGCCGCCGGTGTGGATGTCGATGCGATTGCCGAGGTAGTGCGTCGACATCGCCGAACACTCGATGTGCCAACCGGGGAAGCCGCGTTGGCCGCCGGGGAACGGCGCCTCCCACTGCATCTGGTGGTTCGCATCCACCTTCCACAGCGCGAAATCGCGCGGATCCCGCTTCTCCTCGTTGACCGCCACCCGCGCACCGGCTTCGAGCTCGTCGAGCACCTTGCCGCTGAGCCGACCGTAGGCGGGGAACCTGGCGACCGAGAAGTAGACGTTGCCGTTCACCTGGTATGCGATGCCCTTCTGCAACAGGTCGGCGATGATCTCGCCCATCTGCGCGATGAAATCGGTCGCGCGCGGCATGTGGTGCGGGCGGCGCACCCGCAACGCGCGCTGGCAGTGCTCGAACTCGTCGATGTAGCGGGCCGCGATTTCCCAGGCGGTGCGGCCGGTGCGCTTGGATTCGGCCTCGAGCTTGTCTTCCCCGCCTTCGATGTCGTCGAGGGTCAGGTGGCCGACGTCGGTGATGTTCATCACCTGCTCGACCCGGTAGCCCTGGTCCTCGACGAACCGCCGCAGCACGTCGGCAAACAGGAAGCTGCGGAAGTTGCCGATGTGCGGCGAGCTGTAGACCGTCGGACCACAGTGGTACATCGTCACCTTGCCGGCAACGAGCGGCTGCAGTTCTTCGAGCTTGCGGGTCAGCGAGTTGTAGAGGCGGATCGGCGGCATCGCAGCGAAGGGTCGCAGAGCTCTCGATCGCGCGCAACCACGCGGCTACAAGGATCGCGTGGCGGACCGGCCGGACAACGTGAACGAGGCGGCCGGCTGGTTCGAGCTGCTACAGGAGATCGGCCGCGGCTCGTCCGGCACCGTGCACCGCGCACGGCTGACGCACCCCTACCGCGGGCTGCCGGCCGGCACCGAGGTCGCGGTCAAGTTCCTGCGGCCGGAGCTCGCCGGCGACGACAAAGCGCGCGCCCGCCTGTTCGCCGAGGGTGAACTCGGCCAGGCCATCGAGCACGCGAACGTCGCCCACATCTACGGCGTCGAGACCCTCGACCTGTTCGGCGTCGAGACCATCTACCTGGTCATGCAGTTCGTCGCCGGCACCACCCTGCGCGAGCTGTTGGCGCGTTCGACCGCGCCGGTCGAGGACCTGACCCGCCGCGTCGGCGCCGACGCCGCCAGCGGCCTCTCGGCGCTGCACCGCCGCGGTCTGGTGCACCGCGACATCAAGCCGGAGAACCTGATCCTGACGCCGGCCAGCGAAGTCAAGATCGTCGACCTGGGGCTGGTGCGGCCGTTCGACAGCCTCGGCGGAGGCTCGTCCCCGGGGCGGGCGTCGGCCGGCCGTTCCTCGGGTTTCGGCCTGCACGGCAGCGTCGCCTACAGCGCGCCCGAGATGCTCGGTGGCGGGCGCGCCGGGCCTTCGAGCGACCTCTACGCGCTCGGGGTCGTGCTGTTCGAACTCACCACGGGCCAACATCCGTTCGCCGACGCCGGAACCGTCGACGAGATGCTCGATGCACACCTGAACCGCCCGGCACCGCGGGCGTCGCACCTGCGCCCGCGGGTATCGCCGTTCCTCGACCAACTGCTGGCGGAACTGCTCGCGAAGGATCCCGAGCGCCGGCCGCGCAGCGCCGCCGAACTCGCGCGCGTGCTGGCACAGGGCGAACGTTCGGAGTGGTGGCAGCGCCACGAGGCCAAGGCACCGGTGCTGGCGAGCGAACGCCGACTGATGCGCATGCGCCGACCGGCCGACGTGCCGTTCGTCGACCGGCGCGACGAGATCCAGCGACTCGATCACGCGCTGCAGGCGGCGCGCGCCGGCCACGGCCGGGTGCTGGCGATCGCCGCCCCCGCCAGCAGCGGTCGCCGGCGCCTGCTCGACGAAGCGATGCAGCGCTGGCTCGGGGCCTCCGAACCACCGATCCTGCTCGGCGGCAATGCCGACAGCGGTCTCGGCCACGGCGAGCCGTTCGCGAGTTCCCTGCTCGACGTGCTGCTCGGCGGCGAGGGCCGCCATTCACCGAACGCGCGCGCCCGCGCCGAGGCTGCCGCCGGCAAGCAGTTGGCGTGCGACGAACGGGCCGCCGAGGCGCTCGCCGCGGTCTTGTTCGGCGACAGCCGCGAACGCTCGGAGGTGCGCGCGGACCGCATCGGGGCGGCACTGCTGCAACTCACCCGGCCGGGCCGGACCCTGGTCGTGCGCGTCGACCACGCCGACGACCTCGACACCACCGGCCGGCTGGTGATGCAGCGACTCGCCGACGCCGCCCCGGAGCATCGCCTGCTGGTGCTGCTCGCGACCGGACCGGACACCGCACTGGTCGCCGCCGCGGATCGCCTCGAACTGGCCGGACTCGCGCGCCGCGATTTCCTCGCCTTCGGCCGTTCGTTGTTCCGGCAACCGTCGGACGAACGCGTCACCACCTACCTCACAGGCGCATGCGAGGTCCTCAGCGGCCTGCCGGGCAGCTTGCTCGAAGCACTCGACCACCTCGTCGAGCAGGGCCGACTGCGCGGGCGGGTCGGCGACTACCACGGACTCGCCGACGACGCCGAGCCGCGCCCGGCACCCAACCACCTCGAACGCTTCCGCCTGCGCGTCGCCGGCCTCGAACCGCGGCAGCGGCTGGCGCTGTCGGCGGCCGCGGTGCTCGGGGAACGCTGTTCTTTGGCCGAGCTGGCGGCGGTGATCCTCGAACCCGAGCTGTCGGTGCTCGAAACCCTGTCGCTGTTCCGCGGGCGCATCGTCAGCGCACAGGCCGGCGAGGTCGCATTCCGCCACCGCGACTTCCGGCGCGCGCTGCTGCGGCAACTGCCGGACGACGAACGCCGCCGGCTGCACGCGGCCGCGGCCAGCGTGCTCGAAGCGCGCGGCGCCGGGCCGCTGGTCGTCGGCATGCACCGTTCGATGGCGCTCGACCACCAGGGCTGCCTCGGGCCGCTGCTCGAGGCGCTGCAGGTCCGAGTCGCGGCCGGCTCGCGCCGCACTGCATTGCGCGTCGTCGGCCGTCTCGCGGTGCACTTCCGCCACGTCGACGACAACGAGGCCAATCGCCGACTGCGACTGCGCTACCTGCTGCTGTCCGGCCGGGCCCACCAGAACGCCGACCAGTCCGAACCAGCCGCCCGCGCATTCCGCGCCGCCGATCGCCTGGCGCGAGTACTCGGCGACGTGGTCGGCAGCGCGACCGCCCTGGTCGGGCTCGCCACCGGCGAGCTCGATGCCGGCCGCCTGTTGTCCGCGATCGCGCTGCTCGAGACCGTGCACGACGCACTCGGCGA
>DRKG01000028.1 GCA_011051855.1 bacterium
AGATGCAGCTCGACGGCCTCGAATCGTTCGAGCGCCTGCAGCAGCGGCTGGTGTTCCTGCGCACCGCGTATGCCAACTACGAAGAGGCCAAGCGCAAGCTGTCGAGCGGCAACCTGCGCCTGGTGGTGTCGATCGCCAAGAAGTACCGCAACCGCGGCCTGTCGTTCCTCGACCTGATCCAGGAAGGCAACACCGGCCTGATGAAGGCGGTCGAGAAGTACGAATACCGGCGCGGCTACAAGTTCTCGACCTACGCGACCTGGTGGATCCGGCAGGCGATCACCCGCTCGATCGCCGACCAGGCGCGCACGATCCGCATCCCGGTGCACATGATCGAGACGATGTCGAAGCTGCGCAACGTCTCGAAGAAGCTGACCCAGTTGAAGGGGCGTGAGCCGTCGATCGAGGAGGTCGCCGAAGCCGCGCAGGTGTCGATCGACGAGGCCAAGCGGGTGATGAAGATCAGCAAGCATCCGATCTCGCTGGACCGACCGATCGGGGACTCGGAAGACTCGTACTTCGGCGACTTCATCGAGGACGATTCGGTCGAGTCCCCGGTGCAGTCGGCCAGCCGCGAGATGCTGAAGGAGCGCATCGAGAACGTGCTCAGCACGCTGACGTTCCGCGAGCGCGAGATCATCAAGCTGCGCTACGGCATCGGCGATGGCTACACCTACACGCTCGAGGAGGTCGGCCGCATCTTCCGGGTCACGCGCGAGCGCGTGCGCCAGATCGAGGCCAAGGCGGTGCGCAAGCTGCAACACCCGGTGCGGGCGCGCCGGTTGGGCGGGTTCTTCGACAATGCCGGCGCCGAGCAGGGCTGACGCGCACCGGGAGCGTTGTTTCGCGAAACGTCCCGGCTAAGATCTTCGCCCCGCGCATCGCAGAGGTCTGTGGGGCGCAATCAGAAGCTGTGCACGAACACGTTCAGAAGCTCCTCGACCTCCAGAAGGTGGACCTGGAGGTGTCGTCTTTGACCAAGGACCTCGACCAGCTACCGGAGGAGCAGCAGCGGCGCAAACGCCGGCTCGACCAGCTCGAGCGGGCCGCCGACGAGGCGGCGGCGGCGCTGCAGCAGGCGGAAGTCGAGTCCCGCTCGCTCGACACCGCGGCGCGCGACGCCGACGCACAGATCAAGAAGCTGAACGAGCGGCTCAACGTGGTGCGCAACAATGCGGAGTACCAGGCGACGTTGTTCGAGATCGAGTCGGTGCGCAAGGACCGCGACGTGGCCCAGGAAGAGGGGCTGAAGCTGCTCGAGCGCATGGAGGAGCTGAAGGTTGCCGCCGAGAGCGCGCAGGCCGCCTACGACGAGGAAAAGAAGATCTACGATGAGTTCCTCGCCGAAGCCGAGAGCCTGCGGGCCGAGCGGGCCGACGAGGTGGCTGCGGCGCGCGCCCGCCGCGACGCGGCCGCGGATGGCATTCCGCCGGACCTGCTGCGCGAATACGAGGGCCTCTACAAGACGCGCGATCACCTCGCGGTAGCGCCGGTCGAGGACGCCTACTGTCAGGGCTGCTACAACAAGATCACCATGAACGACGTCGCTCGCCTGATGGGCAAGTCGGCGGTCGTGCGCTGCGGTTCGTGCCAGCGCATCCTCTACATGGCTCGATAACCTTCCCGGACGGAGCCTTCCCGGATGGCGCGGCAGATCCACCCGGTCGTGGTCGGCACCGCCGGCCATATCGACCACGGCAAGAGCAGCTTGGTCAAGGCGCTCACCGGCACCGATCCGGACCGCCTGAAAGAGGAGAAGGACCGCGGTCTGACCATCGACCTGGGCTTCGCCCGGCTGAAGCTCGCCGACGGGCGTTTGCTCGGGCTGGTCGACGTGCCGGGCCACGAACGCTTCGTGCGCAACATGGTGGCCGGTTCGACCGGGCTCGACCTGGCGCTGCTGATCGTTGCCGCCGATGACGGCGTGATGCCGCAGACCGTCGAGCACGTCGACATCCTCGACCTGCTGCAGGTGCGCGGCGGGTTGGTGGTGATGACCAAGATCGACATGGTCGACGAGCTACTGGTCGAGGTCGCCGAGGAGGAAGTCCGGGAGCTGATTCGGGGCACGGTGCTCGACGGTGCCGACTTCTGCCGGGTCAGTTCGGTCACCGGTGAGGGCATCCCGGAGCTGCGGGCCAGACTCGAACGCCTCGCGATGGCGATCGAACCGCGGCAGAGCCACGGGCCGTTCCGCATGCCGATCCAGCGCGTGTTCACCCTGCAAGGCATCGGCACGGTCGTGACCGGCATTCCGTTGTCCGGATCGGTCCGCCCCGGGGCCGAGCTCGAGATCCTGCCGCTCGGCGAGCGGGTCAAGGTGCGCGGCATCCACGCCTACGGCGGCAAGGTCGAAGAGGCCGTCGCCGGCCACAGCACCGCGCTGTCGGTGCCCGACGCCAAGGAGACCGGCGTGCACCGCGGCATGGTCTGTGCGGAACCTGGCGTGTTCCGCACCGGAGATGCGGTCGACGTCGATCTGGTCTTGACGCCGCGTTCGCCGTCCCTCGGGCACCGGATCCCGATCCGCTTCCACACCGGCACGACCGAAGTCCTCGGCCAGTTGCTGTTGCTCGATCGCGATGCGGCCGGCCCTGGCGACACGCTGGTGGCGCGGCTCGAACTCGACGAATCGGTCGCGTGCCAGCCCGGCGATCGCTTCCTGCTCCGGCTGCAGAATCCGGTGGTGACGGTCGGCGGTGGGCGCATCCTGCGCCTCGATCGTTCCGGCCGCTACCGCCGCAAGGACCTCGGCCAGGAGCTGCAGGGCATCGTCGCCGCCGGCGACCGGCCGGAAGCGCGGCTGATGCACGAACTCGAGCAGGCCGGCCCGGTCGGCTGTCCGGTCGACGAGCTAGCGCGCACCCTGGGCCTCGAAGAGGGCCAGGTGGTCGAGCTGGTCGCGTCGATCCCCGAGGTGGCGCTCTACGACAAGGGCATGCGCGTGTTCCTGGCCGAGCACGTCGCGGCGGGCGAACGCGAGTTGCTCGCTTCGGTCGACAAGATCCTGGCGCGCCGGCCGGCCGCCGCGTCGATCATGCGCTCTGCGATCCGCACGACGCGCAGCTTGCCGCAGCAACTGGTGGAGTTCGTGTTCGACCGCCTGCAGCAGGCCGGTCGGGTGCGCGCCGGCCGGCAGGGGCAGATCCTGTTCCTCGATCGGCTGAAGCCGTTGCCACCGGACGATCAGCAGAAGTTCGATCGGATCGTCTCGGAATGCGAGGCGCGCAAGTTCCGCCCGCCGACGCTCGAGGAGCTGTCGGCGGCAGTCGGCCTGCGAGGGGATTCCTTGTTGTCCCTGCTGGACCGCGCCCGCGATGAAGGCAAGGTCGACAAGGTCGGCGACCACTACTACGGTGCCGACACGGTGCGGGGTGTGCTGCACGCGATCCGCCGAAACTGCCTTGCCAACGGCGACGTGCTCGACATCCCGTCGCTGCGCGACGGCCTGGACACCAGTCGCAAGTTCCTGATCCCGCTGCTCGAATACGTCGATTCGCTCGGCCTGACGGTGCTGCGCGGAGGCGTGCGCAGGCTGCTGCCGTCGTCTACGATCAACCGCGAGCTCGCCGCCGAGGATTCCTGACCGCGCGCTCGGCGGGCTCAGTCCGCGTGCCCGGTGTGCCGATACAGGATGGTGCCTCGGACCGAACGGAGCAGCCATGAGCGGTGACAGCCATACCAACGCCGACGACGACTTCCTCGACGAGGACTTCGTGGTCGAGGATCTGAGCAGCGATAGCGACGACCTCGAGGACCTGTTCGAGGAAGCGGCCGAAGAGCCCGCCGAGCCGATCGCCGAACCGGCCGAGGACGACCTGTTGTTCGCCGACCATACGGAAGGCCTCGACGATGAGATCGAGTTCCCCAAGGCGACCTTCGCCGAGGATGGCGAGAGCGCGTGGGACGGCGAGGAACTCGACCTCGAATCGGTCGGAGTCGACGTCGAGCCCGATCCGGTCGTCGATGCCGCCAAGGAAGATGTCGCCGACGCGATCGGCGAGTTGCTCGAAGAAGAGCCCGAGTTCGCCCTCGAAAGCGACGCCGATCTCGAACTGGTCGACGTCGACGGGGGCGGAATCGCCGGGGATGGCATCGCCGAGTTCGAGCAGTCCGGAGCGTTCGTGCTCGATGACAGCGACGGGGAGTGGGCCGAGGAGCTGCGCGAGCTCGAGGAGGAGGCGCCCACCGACGGGGTCGCCGCACAACCGTCGGAAGACACGTCGGAACCGGAGCAATACGAGGCCGCTGCGGCGCTCGACGGGGTCGAGTTGCGCGACTCGGCGTCGCCGGAGGACGACGGGTTCGAGGCGGGGGAGGAATGGCAGCCTCTGCCCGAGTCGTCGATGGA
>DRKG01000029.1 GCA_011051855.1 bacterium
GGACATCGCCGCGCCGGCGAAGTTGGCCAGCGCCGAGGAGTTGCAGGCTGCGATCGCCCGTGCGAACGAACTCGAGCGCGCCGCGCGGGATCTCCTGGCGGAGGTCGAGGACGGCGACGCCTACCGCGAGGCGCTGTCGGCGCACGGCTTGTCCGAGAGCGAAGCCCAGGCTGCCTGGGGCCAGGTGAGCTTCTCGCCGCTGTTCGAGCGTTTGCGCGAACGGTTGCGTGTGGCCGCGGACCTGCTGCGCGTCACCGCTGAGTTGTCGACGGCCCTGCGCGATCGGTTGGGCCACTGGCGGCGCGATGCCGACGGCCGGTTGCATTTCGACGCCGAGGTCGACGCCACCCACGCCGACTTCATTGCAGTGCGCCAGCGCCGCTGCGAGCAGCTACGGGCCCGATTGCGCGAACTCGCCGGTGGTTGAGTGGGCATCCGCAACGCGGCGATCCCCTCACAGGAATCCTCCATCGACTCCGATGACCTGTCCGGTGACGTAGCTCGCCGCCTCCGAGCACAGAAACGCCGCGACTGCGGCGACTTCGTCGGCGGTGCCCATGCGCTGCATCGGGATCATCTGTTTGACGAAGTCCGGCACGCCGTCGGTCATGTCGGTGTCGATCAGGCCGGGGGCGACCGCGTTGACGGTGATCTTGCGTTTGGCGAGTTCGATCGCGAGCGAACGCGTGGCACCCAGGATGCCGGCCTTGGCGGCGGCGTAGTTGGTCTGGCCGCGGTTGCCCTTCAGCGCCGACACCGAGGACATGTTCACGATGCGCCCCCAGCGCTGCTGCACCATCTGCATCAGCAGCGGCCGGGTGACGTTGTAGAAGCCGCCCAGGGTGGTCGCGACCACGTCATCCCACTGCTTCGGAGACATCGCCGGCATCGGGGCGTCGCGCACGATGCCGGCGTTGTTGACCACGATCGAGATCGGGCGTTCATCGGTCAGGAGGTCCTCGAGGGCGGCGGCCGTGGCGGCTCGGTCGGCGACGTCGAATGCGACCGCGATTGCTTCGCCGCCATGCTCGCGAATGTCCGCAACGACGGTCTCGGCGGCGTCTTGGTTGCGCTGGTAGTTGACGATCACCGGGTGGCCCATGGCGGCGAGTTGCCGGCAGACGGCGGCGCCGATACCGCGACTGCCGCCGGTGACCAGCGCGCGGCGGCGTGATGCAGGGGTGCTCATGGAGGCGGGATTACTGGTGAACGCCACCGGTCGTCAAGCGATCAGGTATGGCTCCCCGAGCCGAGCTGCGATTCCGGCGCACTCCGCCGCGGTTTCGGCCACAATGCTCTGCGATGCTGCCGATTCGTCGGATCGCTCTCGACCGCCGCACCCTGCTGCGCGGTGGCGCCGTTGGCCTCGCTTTGCCGTGGCTCGACGCGATGGCGCCCGCGTTGTCACCGCCCCCGCGGCCGAAACCGCGGGCCCTGTTCGTGTTCGCCCCCAACGGCGTGCACCAAACCAATTGGCGTTCGCGCGGCGACGGGCGTGCGGTGCGATTGGGTGAGACGCTGGCACCGCTGGCTCCGGTGAAGGGGCGGCTGACGGTGTTCTCGGGGCTTGCCATCGATGGGGGCCGTGCCCACGGGGACGGCCCCGGCGATCACGCTCGCGCGACCGCCTCGTTCTTGACCTGCGCCCATCCGCGCAAGACCGGCGGGGCCGACATCCGCGCCGGCGTGTCGATCGACCAGTGGATCGCGCAGCAGGTCGGGCGCGAATCGGCGTTCGCCTCGCTCGAACTCGGCCATGAAGCGGGCCGTTCGGCCGGCGTCTGCGATTCGGGTTATTCGTGCGCCTACAGCAACAACGTGAGCTGGGCCGCGCCCGATCGGCCGGTGGCCAAGGAGACCGATCCGCGCGCGGTGTTCGCACGGTTGTTCGGAGATCCCGAGGCGGCGCGATCGCGCACGCAACGACGTGCGCAACGGGCGCGCGATCGTTCGCTGCTCGACCTCGTCATGCAGGATGCGAAGTCGCTCAGAACGCAGCTCGGTGCCGGCGATCGGCGCAAGCTCGCACAGTATCTCGATGCCGTGCGCGAGCTCGAGCAGCGACTGGCCCAGACGGAAGACGAGCAGCCCGCCACGCCGGTGCCCGAAGGTCTCTTGGCCGGCGGGGGTGGCTTCCCAGAGCGGGTGCAACTGATGTACGAACTGGTGCTGCTCGCGTTCGCGACGGATCGCACGCGCGTCGTGACGCTGATGCTCGGCAACGGTGGCAGCAATCGCAGCTATCGCTTCCTCGGTGTGCCCGAGGGCCACCATTCGCTCAGCCACCACGGCAGGCTCGCGCCCAAGCTGGCCGCGATCGCCAAGATCGATCGATTCCACGTCGAGCAGTTGTCTCTGTTCCTGCAGCGCCTGGCGGCGGAGCAGGACGGCGACAACGATCTGCTGCACGGTTCCATGGTGCTGTACGGCTCCGGTATCGGCGACGGCAACCGCCACAACCACGACGACCTACCGGTGCTGCTCGCTGGCGAAGGCGCGGGGAGGGTCAAGGCGCGTGGGCACGTCACCGTCACCCGTGGAACGCCGATGGCGAACCTCTATCTGTCGATGGCGCACGCCATGGGCTGTCGAGCGGCGAGCTTCGCCGACAGCACGGAGGCGCTGTCGATCTGACCTTCCGCTTCAGATCTTGGTCGCGAGAAACTCGTAAACGGGCGGGCACTGCACGAACCCGTCGCCGGCCGCGACGGCTTCGAGATCGCGGAGCAGCTCGTTGCAGGTGGTCTGTTCGAGTTCGCCCATCGCGACCAGCTTGGGGGCGAACGTTCGCCACCAGGTGTCCGGCCACGCGAACATGCTGTCGTTGCCGCGAGCCACGCGCACGTGGGTGCGCACCGCATCGAGCCGCAGGCCGAACTCGGCGAACAGCCGCGGCAGGTGCTGGCCGACGTCGGGGTCGCCGCCGTTCTTGCGCCATGCGCGCACGGTTGCTTCGACCGCCAGGTCATGGCTGCGGCGCCGGGGCGCCATCGTCATCGAGGCGTAGGCGAAGTAGTCGTGCACGACCAGCCGGCCGCCGGGTCGGAGGGCTTCGGCGATGCCGCGCACGACGGCGCCAGGATCGGCGACGAAGCAGAGCACCCAGCGCGCGTAGGCGATGTCGAATGGTGCCTCGCCGGCGAGCGCATCTCCGAGCCGCTGCACGTCGCCGCGCCGCGCTTCGAACTGCTCGATCCCGCGCGCGGCTGCCATTGCGTTGGCTTCGTCGACGAAGGTGCGCGACTCATCGACGCCGACCACGTAGCCCCTCGGCGTGACCAAGTTCGACAGGTCGAACGACGCATAGCCGGGGCCGCAGCCGACATCGAGAACCCGGTGGCCGATGGCGACACCGGCCGCCCGCCACGCGCGGACCGCCGTGTCGGACCAGAGCCGGTTCTGCAGTGCCAGCCGGGAGAGCTCATCTGCGCCGGTGCCCAGGACATACTCACGTTCCGTCATCCGATGAATCTTTGCGCCAACCGTCGGTCGGGACCATGGGTTCATCGTCACCATGCGCAGACTGGCATCCTCGTTGTTCGATGGCAGCATCGAATCGCTGGCCAACGAGTCCCTCTGCGGTGAGAGGGTCGAACGCAGCGCCTGCGTGCATCCGCAGGGGATCGTCGAGGCGCTGCGCAAGCCGATCAGTTCGACGTCTGCGGGATGCCGCCGACGTACTTCGGCGCTTCGGTCACGGTCGGGCGCGCACCGATCGCCGGATCCTGGTAGGGGGCGGCGGTCGGCTTGGTGATCGTGGTGCCGTCGATGTCGAAGCCCTGCGCCGCGTAGACGGCGCTCGGGTTGCTGACCTCGACCATGAACTGCTCCCCTTCGAGCTGCTTGACTTTGTAGGTGGTCGAGCCGGCCGTGATCGTCGTGCCCGTCGGGATGTTGAGCACCGGGTAGTACTTGTTGGTGTTGGGGTCTTGCTCCCACGGGATGCCATTCAGCCACTGGCCGTCCCACTCGAGGAAGAACGTGCGGCCGTTGTACGGCGATCCGGTCTCGCTGTGGGTGTAGCTGAGCTTGAGTGGCGGGTCGAAGTTGACGAAGTTGCCGTCGGCATCCTTCAATGCGCGCAGTTGGTTCCAGTCGTTGGGGCCGATGTTCCACTGGTAGGTGGTGTCGGCCTGACCGATTTCGTTGA
>DRKG01000030.1 GCA_011051855.1 bacterium
GCGCGACCTGCGCGCCCTGGGCGTCGTCAAGACGCCGGACGGCTACCGCGCCCCCGACGCGGCCGCGCTCGCCGAGGCCACCGGGCCGAGCCTGCCGCAGGCAGTGCGCAGTTGGCTTCTGTCGGCCACCCCGGCGCAGAACCTGCTGGTGCTGCGCACGCCCGCGGGCGGTGCCCAGCCCCTCGGACTCGCGCTCGACCGCGCCGCCTTGCCGGAGGTCGTCGGCACCGTCGCCGGTGACGACACCGTGCTCGTCGTCTGCCGAAGCGAGCGCCGCGCGCGCGCGCTCGCCAAGAAGCTCACCCAGCCGCAGCGGAGCGCGTCGTGAAGTCCGTCGCCGTCGTCGGCGCGTCGGGCTTCACCGGGCGCGAGCTGTTGCACCTGCTCCGGCGCCACCGCGGCGTGCGGGCCGTGCCGATGTCGGCGCGCGCCGACGCCCCGCCGCGCGACTCCGACACCCAACCGCTCGACATGGCACGCCTCGGGGAGTTCGACGGCGTGTTCCTGTGCACGCCGCACGGCGCCGCCGCCACGCTGGCCGCGACCGCAGTCGCCGCCGGCGCACGGGTCGTCGACCTGTCGGCCGACTTCCGCCTGCGCGATCCGGCCATCTACGAGCAGGTCTACGGCGCCCCCCACCCAGCACCCGAGCACCTCGCCGAAGCCGTCTACGGGCTGACCGAGCACGCGCGTCCAGCCGTGCGCTCTGCCCGCCTGGTCGCCAACCCCGGCTGCTACCCGACGTCCGTGCTGCTTCCGCTGCTGCCGCTGTGCCAGAACGGCCTGCTGGACGAGGCGGCACCGATCATCGCCGACAGCAAGAGCGGTGCCAGCGGTGCCGGCGCGCGGCCGACCGAGCGCACCCACTTCGGCAACGTGCACGAGAACTTCCTCGCCTACGGCATCGGCACGCACCGCCACACGCCCGAGATCCACCAGCAGCTCGGCAGCGATCGCCTGGTATTCACGCCTCACTTGCTGCCGGTGTTCCGCGGCATCCTGAGCACGATCTACGTGACTCCAGCCCGTGGAATCGACGACGCCGCAGTGCGGAGCTGCCTCATGGAACACTACGGCGGCGAACCGTTCGTCGCGGTGCTGCCGGACGGCACCCCGGAACTGCGCGACGTGCAGCGCAGCAACCGCTGCCACATCGCGGCGCACGCGAGCGGGCCGCTCATCGTGCTGACCAGCGCGATCGACAATCTGGGCAAGGGCGCCAGCGGCCAAGCCCTGCAGAACATGAACTTGATGCTCGGCTTTCACGAGACGGAGGCCCTGACGTGAGGATCCTGGTCAAGATCGGCGGCGCCCAGTTGCAGGCCCCAGCCGCGCGGCGGAAGCTGTGCGGCGCGATCGCGCACGCGCGCCAGCAGGGCAACGAGATCCTGGTCGTGCACGGCGGCGGCAACCAGATCCGCCGCGTCGGCGCCCGCCTCGGCCTCGTCGACCACTACCACGAAGGCCTGCGCATCACCGATGCCGACACCGCCGAGGTCGCGCTGATGGTGCTCGGCGGCCTGGTCAACCGCACCCTGGTTCACACCCTGCAGACGTGCGGCGTGCCGGCGGTCGGCCTGACCGGCGCGGACGGCGCGACCTTCTCGGCCTTGCGCCAGCGCCGCGACGGGGTCGACCTGGGCTTCGTCGGGGCGGTCGACGACATCGACGCCCGGCTGGTGCAGACGCTGCTGCAGAGCGGCCACACCCCGGTTCTCGGCACGGTCGCCCCGGGCACCCACGCCGCCGACGGGGAACCGTTCCTCAACATCAACGCGGACCACGCCGCGGGGCCGCTGTGCCGCGCGTTCGCCTGCGACGCGCTGCTGTTCCTTACCGACGTGCCGGCGGTGCTCGACGGCGACGGGCGACCGCTGCCGCTCCTGACCGCCGCCGACTGCGCCCGGCTCGTCGCGGCCGGCGTCGCCACCGGCGGCATGCAACCCAAGCTCGAGGCCGCCCTGCTGGCGGCGCGCGAGAATCCGCGGGCGATCGTCAAGATCGCCGCGGCCGACGCCGACGACTGCGTGCTCGCCGCCCTGAAGGACGGAGTCGGCAGCCGCTTCTTCGGCAGCCGCAACCCCGAGGCGGTGCAGCATGGCTGAACGGCCGACCGGAGCGCCCCCGATCGAAGCGGGCGTCATGGCGACCTACGCCCGCCAGGGCGACGTGTTCGTCAGCGGCGGCGGCGCCACCCTGCGCGACCGCGCCGGCCGCGAGTTCCTCGACTTCCTGACGGGCATCGGAGTGTGCGCACTCGGCCACGGCCACGCCCGCCTGACCGCGGCCCTGCAGGACCAGGCCGCCGCCCTGCTGCACACCAGCAACCTGTTCCGGCACGAATACAGCGAAACCGTCGCCACCCGGCTGTGCGCCCATACCGGCATGGCAGCGGCGTTCTTCACGAACAGCGGCGCCGAAGCCAACGAGTGCGCGCTGAAGCTCGCGCGCAAGGTCATGCGCCAGCGCGGCACCCCCGAGCGCACGTCGTTCCTGGCCCTCGAGGGCGCCTTCCACGGCCGCACCCTCGGCGCGCTGTCGCTGACCCACGACCCGCGCCATCGGGCCCCGTTCGAACCGCTGCTGTCGACGCACTGGATCCCGCCGGACGACGTCGACGCGCTCGCCGCCGCGCTGCGCAGCCGGCGGCCGGCCGCGCTGTTCCTGGAACCGATCCAGGGCGAAGGCGGCATCCGGCCGCTGTCGGGTGCATTCCTGCGGGCGGCGCGCACACTGTGCGACGCAACCGGCACCGTGCTCGTGCACGACGAGATCCAGAGCGGCTGCGGCCGCACCGGCAGCTTCCTGGCCGCCCAGCACCACGGCGTCACCCCCGATGTCGTCACGCTCGCGAAGCCGCTCGCCGCCGGCCTGCCGATGGGCGCGTGCCTCGCGCGCCGGCCGTTCGCCGACGTGCGCGGCCTCGACCTGCTGCGCGAAGTCCTGACCCACCTTGCCAGCGAACCCCAGACCTCATGAGCACCCTTCCCCTGCAACCCCTGTCGGTCGACGACCTGCTGTGCACGTCGGCCTTGTCCGCCGATGACTTCGACAGCGTGTTCGCGACGGCCGCGGCACTGAAGGCCGGCCGCGAAACGCACACCGACCTGCTCGGCAATCGCCGGCTCGCGATGATCTTCGAGAAGGACTCGTTGCGCACCCGCTTCACGTTCGACATCGGCATGCAGGATCTCGGCGGCACGGCCGTGTTCATGGACCACCGCGACGCGCGCCTCGGCTCACGCGAATCGGTCAAGGACATGGCCCGAAACCTCGAACGCTGGGTGCACGGCATCGTCGCGCGCACCTACAAGCACAAGGTGCTCGAAGAGATCGCCGCCAATGCCGACGTGCCGGTGATCAACGGCCTGTCCGACTTCGTGCACCCCTGCCAGTCGCTCGCCGACTTCCTGACGTTGCGCGAAAAGTGGGGGTCGGTGCAGGGGCGCACGCTGGCCTACGTCGGCGATGGCAACAACACCTGCCACTCGCTGATCCACACCGCGGCCAAGCTCGGCACCCACATCCGCGTGTGCAGCCCCGAGGGCTACGAGCCGAACTCGCGCGTCGTCAACGAAGCGATGCGCACCGCGCAGGAGACCGGCAGCGAGATCACCATCCTCAACGATCCGGCCGCCGCCGCCGACGGCGCCGACGCGGTCTACACCGACGTCTGGGCGAGCATGGGCCAAGAAGACGAGATCGAGGAACGCAACGGCGTGTTCGCCGACTACCAGGTCGACGCGGCGCTGATGGCGCGCGCCAAGCCGGATGCGCTGTTCATGCACTGCCTGCCGGCCCACCGCGGCTGGGAGGTGTCGCAGGAGGTCATGGACGGTCCCCAGAGCGTCGTCTACGACATCGCCGAGAATCGCCTGCACGTGCAGAAGGCCCTGCTCGTGCTGCTGATCGCCTGAGCCACCGCTCAGCGCAACCGGCGCACCCGCAGCCGGCGCAGCTCCAGCGGCAGCGAGTGGTCCTGAAAGCCGATCGCTCCCGTCGCCGGGCGGTCGGCGATGCGCGGGTGATCCAACGCCATCACGTGCACCAGGCGACCGTTGAGCGTGACCCGGATCTCGCCCTGCTCGCAGCGCACGTGCATCAGATTCCATTCGGGTGCTGGCCGCGCCGCGTTCTCGCGCGGCGGCCCACCGGGGATGATGCCGCCCGCATCGTGGTCGGTCAGGCGCTGCCGGTCCGGTGGCGTCGCATAGAGCTGCACCTCGATGCCGGTCGCGACCGGCCGGCCGCGGTCGCCGACGTGGAAGTAGAAGCCGCTGTTGCCGTGTTCCTGTAGCCGATACTCGAACTCGGCCTCGAACTCGCCGTAGCGACCCTCGAGCCACAGGTAGTGGTCGTAGCGCTGCCAACCCTGCTGCCCCTCGCCAGGCGTCAGTGCCGCGATGCCGTCGGCCAGACGCCAGTTGCCGGCGGTGGTGAAGTGCTCGCCGAGCCGCTTCGCCGACAAGGGTTCGAGCCACGGCCCGGGGGTCGCCAACGGCAACAGCTCGACCTTGCGGAACTGGATCGGATGGCTCTCCGACTGCAGCGAGATCGTCCCGCGGTGCAGGGCCTTGTCGCGCCCGTCCGCGAGCAGGTGCCTGGCATCCGGATCGCGCGGATCGAGCTGCGGATCGTCGTAGCTGAGCACGGTGTGGCCGTCGACGTAGTGCCGGATGGTGTCACCGCGCACCTCGACCTCGGCGGTCACCCACACGTCGCCGCGGAAGGTCGGCGAAGTCGAGTTCAGGCAGTGGCGCTCCCACAGTCGCCCGCGGCGCACGACGTTGGTACCGGGCGTGCACAGGTTCAGGGTCGGCCGTTCGCCGTGCTCCCGGCCGCCGAGGAGCTGCACCTCGACCGACACCGGAAAGTCCTGATCCCTGCCCATCGTCTCCGGCGCCTGCCCGTGCAGCATGAGGCCACTGTTGCGGAACGCCCAACCGGGTCCGTCCGCGAGTTGCTCGCCGACGAAGCGATACTCGACCCGCAGGCGATAATCGGCGAACTCCAGCCGATGGAACAGGTGGCCGAAACGGCCGCGGAAGGCGCCGCCGTAGCCGTCGTACGAAACCGTCAGCAACCCATCGAGCACGCGGAAGGTGTCGGCGAAGTTGTCGCCGAGCTCGTGCCCCTTGATCTTGGCCGTCCAGCCGACGAGGTCCTTGCCGTTGAACAACTGCAGCCACGGCGATTCGCCGACGGTCGACTGCTGGGCACCGGCGCCGACGAGCAGCAGGGACGAAGCGACGACGACAGACCACGAACGCAGCGGAGGCGGAAGAACGCGCATGGTCCACACGGTAGCGCGAACGGCGGGGCGCCGGCCACTCCGTCAACTCTGCGTGGTCGACGCATCCGACAACACCCCGCGCACGAATGCGACCAGCTCGGCGGGAGTGAACGGCTTCTCGAGGATGCGCGCGCCCGGCGGCAACTCGCCTCCGTCCCCTTCGCCGACGAAGCCGGACATGAAGCAAACCGCCATCTCCGGCCGCTCGGCCCTGAGCCGCGCGGCAAGCTGCGGACCGCTGCCTTCGGGCATCACGACGTCGCTCAACAACAGGTCGATGCGGCCGGCGTGGCCACGCGCCAGCGCCTCGGCTTCGGCGGCGGCCGGGGCGACGAGCACGTCGAGCCCCACGGCGCGCAGTTCGCGCTCGGCGACGCCGCGGACCATCGCATCGTCCTCGACCAAGAGGACCGTCGCCGAAGCCGCGCCCACCGCCGATGCGGTGAGATCCTCGACCTCGGTGTCGGCCGTCGCCTGTGCCTCAGGCCAGCTCACGCGCACCTCGGTGCCCCCGCCCGGTCGCGGCGAGAACTCGATCACGCCGCCGGTTTCCTCGACGATGCTGCGCACGGACGCCATGCCCATGCCGCTGCCCGACGACGGCTTGGTGGTGAAGAACAGCTCTCCGACTCGTTGCCGCACCTCGTCGGACATCCCGACGCCGGTATCGCACGCCAGCAGCTCGATCGCCGCCGACTCGCCTCGTTCCCGCCGCCGGATGCGCAACTCGATCGCGCCGTCCCCGCGGATCGCGTCCCGCCCGTTGGTGACCAGGTTGATCAGGATCTGCTCGACGTGACCGCGCTTCATGCGCACCCGCAGGGGCCCGTCGTCGGTGGCCAGATCGACACTCACACGCGCGCCGGCGAGGCTGCGCAACAGCGGCAGCACCTCGCGCGCCTCCCGGCCGACGTCGATCGCGCGCACGCCGCTGGCCGGGTTCCTGGCCAGACTGAGCAGTTGGCCGGTCAGCTTCGCCGCCTGCAGCGCCGCGTGGCGCGTCTGCTCGAGTTGGTCGTTCTTGTCCTCCTGCGCCCACAGCAACAGGCCGAAACCGATCGCCGCCACCTCGAGGATTTCGAGCCCCGTGAGCAATGCCGCCACCGCGTACATCGCGCGCACGCCGAACGCCCAGGCGTGCACGGACAGGTGCAGCGCTCCGAGCAGCAATGCCGCGCCGAAGAAGCTGGCGCCGAAGCGGCGGATGCGCCGGCCGTGCCGCAGCATCATCAGCCCCGAGCAAGCGAACGCCATCGCCGACAGCACGCTGCGCAGGCTGACCCGCCAGCGCAGTCGGGTGAAGAACTCGCTGTGCGCCGTCCCGACCGCGATGCCCACCGACAAGGCGACCAAGACGGCGGCGTAGAGGATCAAGCGCCGTGGCGTCACCCAGCGAGCGCCCCGCCGCCGCAACACCAGCACACAGGCGCAGAGCAGCATCACGTGCAGGTAGTAGCCGGACTGACTGACGGCCGACAGCGCCACTTGGGCCGCGGTCGACAGACCGTGGCCGAACGCACTGAGCTGCACCAGGGTGACCAGCCGGGCGACGAAGTAGGCCGCCCAGGCACCCGCCCAGATGCGCAGGAAACGCGCGGGCTGCAGCCGATAGCCGTGCCACGAGACCCACACCAGCATCGCCGCCGCCGCCGCGACGAACAGCGTATTCGCCGTGAACAGCTCGGCGTAGACGTCGCTGGCGGTCTTGGTCGGCATGGGAACGGCCGCGCGCGAGTCTAATCCATGAAGCGGTGCTTCCGATGCGCGGAATCCGCGGCCCGGACTTGCAGCACGTCGAAGCTGCAGAGCAGCGTTGACGCCGGCTCACTCATGCATAAGAATGCATGCTCGTGCATATTCATGCACACCCCCCCTCCGACCATGAGCACCCCCCGCAAGATCGTCCTCGCCTACTCCGGCGGCCTCGACACCTCGATCATCGTGCACTGGCTGCGCGAACGCTACGACTGCGAAGTGCACGCCTACTGCGGCGATGTCGGCCAGGGCGCGAGCGAACTCGACGGCCTGCACCAGAAGGCCCAGGCAGCCGGCGCCGCATCCTGCCGCGTCGACGACCTGCGCCGCGAGTGGCTCACCGACTACGTCTGGCCCTGCCTGCGCGCGATGGCCGTCTACGAAGGCCGCTACCTGCTCGGCACCAGCATGGCGCGGCCGATCTTGGCCAAGGGGCAGGTCGCCTACGCCCGCGAAATCGGCGCCGATGCCGTCGCGCACGGCTGCACCGGCAAAGGCAACGACCAGGTGCGGTTCGAACTCGGCTACCAAGCGCTCGCACCAGACCTGCAGATCCTCGCACCGTGGCGCGATTGGGACATCACCAGCCGCGAGGACGCGCTCGACTACGCCGACCGCCACGGCATTCCGGTGACCGCGTCGCGCACCAAGATCTACAGCCGCGACCGCAACCTGTGGCACATCAGCCACGAGGGCGGCGCGCTCGAATCGCCCGGCAACCCGCCACCGGACGACGTCTGGATGCTGACCGCCGACCCGGCCCGGGCACCCGACGAACCCACCGTGCTCGGCATCACCTGCGAAGCCGGCGTGCCGGTCGCGGTGGACGGCGAGCGACTGCCCCCGGAACAACTGCTGGCGCGGCTCAACGAACTCGGGGGCGCCCACGGCGTCGGCCGCGTCGACATCTGCGAGAACCGACTGGTCGGCATGAAATCCCGCGGCGTCTACGAGACCCCCGGCGGCACCATCCTGCTCGAAGCGCTGCGCACCTTGCGCGCCCTGACGATGGAACGCGACACCATGCGGCTGTGCGAGAAGCTGATGCCGGACTACGCCGATCTGGTCTACACCGGCCGCTGGTTCCACCCGGCACGGGTCGCGATGGACGCGCTGTTCACCAGCGCCACGCGGGCCGTCACCGGCACCGTGCAGGTCCGCCTGTTCAAGGGAACGGCGACCGCGATCGCCTGCGAGTCGCCCAACAGCCTCTACTCCGAGGACCTGGCGACGTTCGGTGCCAGCGCCTCGTTCGAACAGGCGGACAGCCGCGGCTTCGTGCGGCTCTACGGCCTGCCGGGCGCGGTCGCGGCGAAGGTGCAGGGAGGCGCATCGTGAGCACCGACGGAAAGATGTGGGGCGGGCGTTTCGCCGGCGGGCTCGACCCGCGTTTCGCCGCCTTCCAGGACAGCACCGAGCACGATCTGGTGCTGGCGTTCGCCGACCTCGACACCAATCTGGCGTGGAGCGAGGCGCTGTGCTCTGCCGGCGTAGTGACCGAAGACGAGCTCGAACGCATCGCCGCGGCGATCGGGGAGCTGGCCGCCGAATGGCATGAGAACGGCATCCCCGACAGCGAGGCCGAAGACGTGCACGGCCTGATCGAACAGCAACTGGTCGCAAGGCTCGGCGACCTCGGCAAGCGCATCCACACCGGCCGCTCGCGCAACGACCAGGTCGCGACCGACCTGCGTCTGCACCTGCGCGAATGCGCCGGCCTCCTGGTCGAGTCGATCGAGGGGCTGTGCCTGTCGCTGGTCGAGAAGGCCGCGGCCCACGCCGCCGATCCGATGCCCGGCTACACGCACCTGCAGCGCGCGCAGCCGATCACCATCGGCCACCACGCACTCGCCTACGTCGAGATGCTGGCGCGCGATCGCGAACGCCTGCTCGACGCCACAGCCCGCATGGACCAGTGCCCGCTCGGCAGCGGCGCGCTCGCCGGCACCGCCTTTGCGATCGACCGCGACGCGCTCGCCGCACGGCTCGCGTTCCACGGCGGCGCGACCCGCAACAGCCTCGATGCGACCGCGTCGCGCGACCACCTGTGCGAGCTGCTGTTCGCCAGCGCGATGGCCATGACCCACCTGTCGCGGCTGTGCGAGGACTACGTGTTCTTCGCCTCGCACGAAGCCGCCTTCCTGAGCTTCGGCGATGCCGTCGCGACCGGCTCGAGCCTGATGCCGCAGAAACGCAACCCCGACGCGATGGAGCTCGTGCGCGGCAAAGCCGCACAGGTGCAAGGCGCGCTGCAGTCGCTGCTGGCGCTGCTGAAAGGCTTGCCGCTCGGCTACAATCGCGATCTGCAGCACGACAAGGAACTGGTGCTGCCGGCGCTCGAAGCCACCCACGAGTGCCTCCTGGTGGCCGCCACCGCCGTCGACCACGCCCACTTCGACACTGCGCGCTGCCGCGCCGAAGCCGGCAAGGGCTACCTGAACGCAACCGACCTCGCCGACCTCCTGGTCGCCGCCGGGGTGCCGTTCCGCGACGCCCACGAGGTCGTCGGCCGCGCCGTCAACCGCGCCGTCGAACTCGGCGTCGAGCTGCACGAACTGCCGGAGGACGAACAACGCACGCTGCTGCCCCAGCTCGACGGCGAGCTCGCGCAACGGCTGGCCGTCGACGCGGTGCTGCAGCGGCGCGACGTGCTCGGCGGCACCGCGCCCGAACGGGTCGCGGCCGAGGTCAAACGCTGGCGCATCCTGCTCGCCGAGTGGGCCGAGGGCTACCACGAACTCGACGACCTCGACCCGGACGTCGACGTCCCGGCACTGGAGGAAGAGCATGGCTGATGCCGCGGTGACGGTGCGACCGGCGCGGGTCGCCGATGCCGAGCCGATCCTGCAACTGGTCAACGAACTGGCGATCCGGCAGGTGATGCTGCCGCGTTCGCCGGCTTCGGTCGTCGAACGCCTGCGCGACTTCTGGATCGCCGAGGTCGACGGCGCGTTCGCCGGCTGCGGTGCCCTGGCGATCACCTGGACCGATATCGCCGAGGTGCGTTCGCTGGCAGTGCACCCGGATCACCAACGGCACGGCATCGGCCGCCGCCTCGTCGACGCCCTGGTCGCCGAGGCCGAGCAGCTCGGGGTGCCGAAGCTGTTCGCGTTCACCTACGTGCCGGAGTTCTTCACCCGGGTCGGCTTTGCGCGCACCGAGCACGAGCAGTTGCCGCACAAGGTCTTCAACGACTGCATGCACTGCCCGAAGTTCCTCGCCTGCGACGAGATCGCGATGACGCGCGAACTCGCCCAGGATCCCGGCATCTCGCCGCTGTTCGGCACGCCGCAGCGCTCGTTCCCGCTGCCGCGATGCACGCCCGGCTTCGGCCAGCGGGAAGGCGGGCTTCCGGCCGGCGACTGAGCCGCCCGCCCATGCCAAGGGGGACTCCCCGGAGGGGGCAGGCACAGAGGCACGCGAGCGGAATCGAACCCCACCGCGAGCGGGGGCGCGCAACCGCCCAGATCGCCGCAAACCCTTGCCATGGCGACTTGACCGTTTGTCGCAGGGGGTCACAATCCAGGTCCCCCTCCGGTTCGATCTGGCACGGCAATCGCTAGGGCTCGGTTCCCGACTGCGACGACTGTGCGATGTCGGTCCCCCGCCATGCCTTTCCAGGATATGGTTTCCCAGACTAGTCCCATGAAGCGACCTGCACCCGCCTCGTACCTCGCCCTCCCCCTCGGCCTCAGCCTGCTCGCGTTCGGCGCGTGTTCGGGCGGCGGCGCGTCGATCGGTTCGGCCGGAAACAACAGTGGCAAGACCGGCGGTGACTTCGTCGTCGTGCGGACCGAGCCGGTGAACGGCGCCACGATCTTCCTGAACGACCCGGTCAACATCGACTTCACCACGGAGATCGACCTCGACTCCGCGACGCTGACGACGATGACCTTCCAGGCTCTCGACCAGCAGGGCGACCCGGTGCCGGAACTGGTGGTCGGCACGTTCACCATCGGCACAGCGCCGGGGGATGCGACGCCCGGCCGCCGCTTGCAGTTCGTGCCGCGCTTTGCGACCAACAACGACTACAGCAACGGCGGCTTCCGCGCTGGCCGCCAATACCTGGTGCAGCTCGTCGGCGGTCAGGCCAACAACAACACCGTGCTGCGCGACATCAACGGGCGCGCCCTGGCGCAGCCGCTCACGTTCCAGTTCGCGACCCGCGAAGGCTCGCAGCCGGCGCAGTTGTTCCGCAACCCGAAGGCGGGCGGCCCGACCCGAACCGGCCTCAGCGTCTCAACCGCTGCCGACCTGGCCGACGTGCCGCTCGGGCTGTTCGGCGCACCGCCGCTCGAGATCCGGCTCGATTTCGACCAGGCGCTCAACCCCAACGACGGCAACGTGCCGGTCTCGTTCGACCCCGATCCGCTGGTGCGCGACATCAACGACCGCGGCCGCGTGTTCCTCGAGTACGACGACCCCACGCGCGGCAACGACACCTGGATCCCGGCCGACGTCGAGATCGAGCGCAACGACCTGAGCGGCGCGACCCTGGTGCTACGCCCGGTCGGCGTGCTGCCCAACAACGCCGAAATCCGCGTCATCGTCGAGGCGACGCTCGAGGACATCTCGGGCGAGAACAACGTCGGCAACCCGACGTTCAACCGCGTATTCGGCACCTTCCACACGTCGTCCGCCTACGAGCAGCAGTGGAACGGCATCGCCGAGGACTTCACCTCGCAGGACAACATCGACCTGACCGCGTCGTTCCCCGAATCGCAGGCCGAGGTCGGCCCCGGCTACGTCAAGGCGGGCTTTGCCTTCGAAGGCAACTCGACCACCCTCGAGTACGAGCCGACCGCCAACGAGGTGGTGCTCAACACCGCGTTCACGCAGATCGTGCCGAAGACCGGCCTGCCGTTCACGGTCGCCGGCGGCGTGTTCAACTTCCGCAACGTGCGCATCCCGCAGGGCGTGACGGTGCGCGGCACCGGCCCGAACCCGATGGTCTGGCTGTGCAGCGGCACGTTCACCGTCGAGGGCACGCTGACCGTCAGTGGCGGCGACGGCGCTCGCGTCGACACGCTGAACTCGGCCAACTTCGCGAAGGCCGGCGGCATCGGCGTCTGCGGCGGCGGCAACGGCGGCGACGGCACGCCGAGCGCCACGCTGCGCGACCTGCGCGGCGGCACCGGCCGCGGCCCGCTGCAGGAGGCGGGCACCGGCGGCCGCGGCGGTTACCTCGCTTGCACGACCGGCTGCTACACCGGCTCCGGCTACAACGGCTCC
>DRKG01000031.1 GCA_011051855.1 bacterium
AGATCGGGCTAAGGAAGGCCAGCAGCGTCTTCGAATCGGTTGTAGATGGTCCCGATTGCGGGGGTGATTGGGGGTCTTCACTGCATGCGATGGCATTGCGCCGGGTGATCGGTATCGAAGGTGCGTTCTATGAGCGTTACATTCGACTGAAGCGGAACAGTAGGGTCTGGGCTCGCGTCAAGGATAGGGCACGGAAGTGCGACGACAAGGCTCGCCAGCTCTACGCGGAACTGCGGGACAATTACCCAGACGCATGGGAGGGCGCGTCGCAGGAAAACGTTGCCCGCGGTGCTTATCGTGATATCGAGAGAATGTTCAAGACGGCCTTGCCTCGCAAGACGTGACGGCAACGTCCGTGGCTGCGCCACCGCAACGCACGGGGTAAGGCGTCCGTGGTTCGCGGTGACTGCTTCGGGGCTTGATGTTCGCCCGCGGTGCGGGGATTCAGCTACGGTAAGTAGCACCGGACCAGAGAACTGCCGCCCGCTCACCATGATCGAACTGGATCGCACCGAAGCCCGCATCGTCGGGGTCTTGATCGAGAAGCAGCGCACGGTTCCCGACAGCTATCCGATGACCGAGAACGCGCTCGTCTCCGGCTGCAACCAGAAGAGCAACCGGGACCCGGAGATGAGCTTGCAGGCGTTTGAGGTTGCGGGGGCTTGCATGGCGTTGCAACAGCGAGAAGTGATCGCCCGGGTTGAAGGCGGTGGGCGCGCGGTCAAGTATCGCCATCGGCTCGACGAGCGGCTCGACCTCGGGGACGACGAACTGGCGGTGCTGTGCGAGCTGCTGGTCCGCGGCCCGCAGGCGCCAGGAGCGCTGAAGCCGCGGGTGCAGCGCCTGGGGTTCCACGCTTCGCCGGCGCAGATCGAGGCGGTGCTGCGCGGACTGGCGGCGCGTCAGCCGGCGTTGGTCGCGCAGCTGCCCAAACGTGCGCGGGAGCGCGATCACCGGTGGGCGCACCGACTGGGGCCCAATAGCGGAGTTGCAGGCGGCGAAGATACGGCTGGCGAGGATGCGGTAGCGGAGATGCACGCGGATGCGAGTGCGTCCGCGTCGTTGCTCGAACGCCTCGCCGCACTCGAGGCGCGCGTCGAGGCTCTGGAGCGGCGACTGGATTGACGGATCGCCCCGACCAGGAGCCGCGCGGAGCGCATCAGCGCCGAGCCTTGTGGCCGCGCCAGCGCCGGGCCTGTGCGCTACACCAAGCGGCGTCGCGGGCGCCGTTGGCGACCACGTAGTATTGGTCGAGAACCAGCGGCCGGTCGCGCGTCACGGTGATGGCACGGGTGGCACCGAATCGTCCGTAGGGCCGCGTCGACCAGGTCGGCGCGCCGGGGTTGCGCGGGCCTTCGATGCGCAGGATGGTGAACGTCTTGTCGCCGTAACGCTGCACGGCGGCGATCCAGTCGCAGTTCGTCCACACGTCGTTGCCTTGCTCCTTGGCGCCGTCGGGCCGCACGTAGAGCACCGGCGCTGCGCCCTTGTCGGCGAAGCACTGCGGCGAACGGAACTGCTGGCCGGAGTGCTGTGGATCGCCAGCGAGGTGCACGTCGCCTGCCGGCGCGGTCAGCTTGTTGCGCAAGTGCAGCACGTAGTGGTCGGGTGCGGTGGCGGCGAGGGCGAGCCCGCGCCATTCGGCAACGACGCATTCGCCGTCGCTGGTGAGCCAGTCGACGCGCGCGACCTGTGCGCCCTTGGGTAGATCGAGTTCGCTCGCCGGCACGAAGCTCCGCAGCACTTGGCGCTCGCGCTTCGGCAGGTGCCAGAAGTCGATCTCGCGCTGCCGCCAGCGGGTGTGGTTCCAGCCGACGAACAGCCCCTTGTGGTGTTCGAAGCGACCGCCGTTGCCCTTGGTCAGCAGCGTGCCGTCGGGCGCGCGCACGTGGTGAAAGACCTTGCAGGTGTCCCGTTGGTGCTCGGGATCCCAGCGTGGGGCCACCAGTTCGGTCGCGAGCGCGCCGCCGGGCAGCTTCAGGTCTGCGCCGAGAACCGGCTCGGGAGTCTGGGCGGCCAAGCCGTGGGCGAGCACGGCGAGCACAGATGACGACAGCGACAGCGGATGGAGCACCTGCACATGGTAGCACCGAGCGCCGCGGGCTCTACGCTACCTCGAACCATGCAGCTCGCGGCCTACGTGCACCCGTTCGATATGACGTCCCTGCGGCGGCAGGGGGGGCTCGCGCGGCTTCGCGACCTCGGTTTCGGGGAGTTGGCGATGGCGACCAGCTACCACGACGGCCGCTGGTTGATGCCGTGGAACGCGCGGCGCGTGCGCTTCCTGGAGGACGGCTGCGTGCATTTCCGGCCGGCGGGCGCCTACGGGCGGTTGCGCCCGCAGCCTTCGAGCGAAGTGCCCCCGACGGGCCCTTCCCCGTTCGAGTGGCTGTGCAGCGAAGCGCCGACGCGCGGCCTCGCGGTGCGGGCTTGGACGGTCTTCGGCCACAACACCCGGCTCGGCCTCACCGCGCCGGAGTTGGTGGTCGAGAACGCCTGCGGCGACCGCTATCCGTATGCGCTGTGCCCGGCGCAACCCGAGGTGCAGCGCTATCACGCCACGCTCACTGCGGACTTGGCCGCGCACGAAGGCCTCGGGGCAATCGAGTTCGAGGCGCTCGGCCAGATGGGGTTCCAGCACTCGAGCCACCACGACAAGAAGAGCTTTGCGCCCAGGGGCCTGCTCGGGTTTGCGTTGTCGGCGTGCTTCTGCCCTGCATGCTGCGCGGCTCTGGCCGCGGTTGGTGCGGATGCCGAAGGTTGTCGCGACGCGGTGCGTGCGTTCCTGGACGCGAACCTGCGCGACGCCGATGCGATGACGCCGCCGGCCGAGCGGGCGCCGAGCAAAGAACAGCAGCTCTGGGTCGACGCGGTGATCCGCGCACGGGTGCACACGGTGGCGGCGGTGGCCGAGGAGGTCGTCGGCGCCAGCGGCGCGCTCGCGCGTGCCGTGCAGGTGCACCCGGATCCGGGCTTCACCGGCAGCCAACTTGCCGCCCGCGCGGCGCGGGCGTTCCCGCCGAGCGACGAACGGGTGCTGACTTGTTACGGCATGCATCCCGACGCGATCGCGGCGCTGTTGCGACACGACGGCATGCGCGACCTCGGCGACTCCCCGCGCCGTCTGTGCATCTGGCCCAAGGCACCCGAGTTCACCTCGGACGAAGACCTGATCAGGATTCGCGAGTTGTGCGGCGAGCACCGGATCGCGGCGTTGGCGATCTACCATCTCGGCCTTCTGCCGTGGCGAACGATCGAACGCGTCGCCA
>DRKG01000032.1 GCA_011051855.1 bacterium
CCTGAGCTACTCGTACGGGCTCTTGTTCCTGAACGAGGAGGGCCGGTTTCGCGAGGTGCACCGCAAGGCGGGTATCGAGATCTGGGGTGGCTACGGCTCGGCGTTTGCGGACATCGACTCCGACGGCCGCTTGGACGTGGTCGTCTGTGGTGCGACCGAGGCGAAGGGCCCGCCGATCATCAGCTTCTTTCGCAATCAGACCGAGGGCGGTGAGTGGGTCGGATTCGATTTGCTCGAGGCGAAGGGGGTGCAAACGGTCGGCACCAAGGTGCTGTTGCTGCAGGAGCGGGGCGTGCAGCTCCGCCAGGTCGCGACGACGATGGGCAGCCACGGCCAGCAGAACGACAGCCGGATCCACTTCGGCCTCGGCGAGATGGGGGCGATCGTCGATGTGCTGGTCTATTGGCCCGGTGGCCGCATCCAGTCGCTGGGCACGCCAGCGCCCGGCAAGTACCACACCGTCAGGCGGAAGGCGTCACGCAAGCAGAAGAAGCTGCACCCCAAAGGGCCCGAACGCGTCGCGGTCGGCGAGTCGGCGCTGTTCACCGTCACGCCGCCCGGCCGCGGCTGGAAGTACTATTGGGACCTCGGTGGGTCCAGGCTCCCGGAATACACCACCGATGTGCCTGAGCTGCGGCATGTGTTCGAGCATGCCGGGCAGCGGGTCGTGACCGTGCTGGCCGTGCACCCGCGGCTCGGCGGATGCGAGGCGAGGTTGATGGTTCGCGTCGTCGAATAGGGGGATCGGGCCGCCTCGCCTCACTCGCGCTGCATGACCACGACGAGGTCCTGCACGTCCTGGGTCACGTGGAGGGAGATGCTCTGTTTGCGGCAGCCCATTGCTGTCAGCACGATCGTGTAGTTGCCCGGCGCGAGTCCCTTGATGTCGAACGCGCCCGCATAGGCCCAATCCATCGTCGAGAAGAAGTTGCCGTTCTGGCGCCCTTCGGCGTCGATCGCGAACAGGAAGCTGCCACCGAGGGGGCCGCCGTCGTTCGCAATCATGTGGCCGCGAACGTGTCGGCCCTGGACGTTCGGGGCGACGAGGTCGACCTGGGCCTGCTGGTTGGCGGCGAGCGTGACGATGTCCGAGAACACCGCGACGTCTTCGGTCCACGCGGTCCGCACTCGATGCCGGCCCGGTTCGAGCAGCGGCACGCTGTAGCTGCCGTCGGGACCGGTCAGCACCCACCCGGCGAGGATGGAGCGGTGCGGCGCATCGAGGAACTCGACGCCGACGTGGACGCCGCCCTTGCCGACGCCGTTTTCGTCGGTGACGCGGCCGCTGATCGATGCGGACATCGGCGGGAACTGCACGTTCAGGTTCTGGGTCGCGGCCGCAGACCCGAAGAACTCGACGACGTGCTGTGCCGACTGCACGGTCGGACTCTTGATGATCGACAGGGCGTAGGGGCGCGCCGCCAGGTTCGGGATGCTGTAGTTGCCGCCGGCGTCGGTGTGGTAGAGGAACATCGTCGAGTAGTCCTGGTCGCCGGAGTGCAACCACAAGCTCGTGTTGGCGACCGGCGAGCCGTCGGCGTTCCGGATCTGGCCGGTCAGCAGCGACCGGCCGGGCAGGTCGATCTCGATCCACTCGGTGTTGTTCTGCTCGGATACGACACGCGTCGGGTGCAGCCGGTAGTCGACGACTTGCACGAAGTAGGTGCCGTCTGCGACGTCGAAGGTGACGGTGCCGTCTTCGTCGGTCACGTCTGCGATGCGGGTCGTGGCCAGGGACGCCTGGGCGGCGAGAGTCGCACCGAGGTTGGGTTCGACGGCTTGCCATAGCACGACCGCGATGCCCGGTGGCGCGGGGCCGCCGGCGAGATGGAAGCGAATGCGAAGGCCGCTCGGCGTGAGGGGCGAATCCCAGGTCACCCCCTCGGTGTTGCCGGTCAGCAGCGGCGACGTCGCCGGCCGGTAGCCGGACTTGCTGGCGCGGAGCGTGAACTCGTTCCGATCGATCCCGGCCAGGTGGTAGGCGCCCGTTGCGTCGGTGAGCGCGGACAGGTCGGGTCGCTCCACGACCTCTACGAGCGCGCCTTCGAGCGGCTCTTCCGAGTCCTCGTCGGTGATGATGCCTGAGGCTTGGAACTCGCCCTTCTTCAGCACGACCTCGACGTAGGTCGCCTTGTCCGGCAGCAGCACGATGTCGCGCGCATGTTCTTCAAAGCCCGCAGCGGTCACCGAGAGGCGGACCCGTTCGGCGGCAAGTTCGCGAAACGAGAACGCGCCCGCGCCCGTCGAACGCATCGAGGCCATTGCCCCCGTCTCCGTGACGACCGCCACCTGGGCGCCGGCGACGGGGAGAAGCGACTCGCCTTCTTCGCGCAGTACGATGCCGTCGAGTTCCTTGCCGCCGAACAATGGCACCTGACCCAGGTCGACGTCGTTGTCGCTTGCCAGGGTCAACGTGATGGTCCGGGGCGCGTAGCCACGCGCGGCGAACACCAGGTTCTGCGGGTCGGGGCTGACGTTGCGCTCGATCCGGAACACGCCTTGCGGGTCCTGGATCGCGATACCGGCGACCTGGAAGCTCGGGATCGGTTCGGAGGTAGTGCCCTTGGTCACGTAGCCCGAAACGAACACCGTCGGCGCACCTTCGAGGGTGATTCTGAGGTCTTCGGTGCCGGCGAGCACACCTTCGATGTGCGCGCTCTCGAAGCCGGTCTTTTCGGCCGTGATGAGGTTGGCCGTGCCGCCTTCCACGCCGACTTCGAAGCGGCCGTCGTAGCCGGTCACGAACGACGACGAGAATGGCGCCCCGCCTTCCATGTAGCGCCGCGCCGTGACCAGCACGCCCTGCAGCAGCAGCCCGCGCTCGCTGCGCACGCTTCCGGTGATGGTCGCGTCGGGCCCCTTCAAGGTGATCTCCACGAAGGTCGGCCGTCCCCTGGACACCTGCACCGAGCTGAGTTGTTGGGTCACGTAGTCGCGGTGTTGCGCGGCCAGCAGATACGCCGCCGGCATTAGGTTCTCGAACAGCGCCAGTCCGTCGCGTCCCGTCGTCCTGCGCTGTACCTTCTCGGAGAACTCGCCGCTGCCGACGTGGTGGCGGAGGTTCTCCCGATTGATGGCCTCGACGACGACCCGCGCATCCGAAACGACCTGACCGTCTTGGTCGGTCGTCAGCGCCAGCAGCGCTCCGCGATCGGCGCGCTGGGCGTGGATCTCGTCGAACATGCTGCGCGACGGATGGATGCCGAGTTCCTGCAGCCGGCGGAAGAACTCCGCCTCGGTCAGGACGCGGATCGGCTGCGCGCCGCTGTCCTGCGTCACGTCCTGCACCAGCATCCGGGCGGTGGCCTCGGCGGCCTGCTCGTCGGCCTCGTCGACATGCGGGCCTGTGGTGCGCGCGTTGGCGGTTGCGACCGCCGGTTCCGCCGCCGGTTCCAGCCAGGCGTCGCTGGCTTGCGGGCGCAGCCACGCATCCCAGCCAAGGAACGCGGCGGCTGCGAGGAACAGGAGCGAGAGACACAGAACGACGATGCGACCGAGCATGGGATTCACTGGTGGCGGGAATCCGCCGACGCGCGCGAGTCAGTTGAGCACAGGCACTCCGCTTCCGACAGGCCTTGCCGCCATGCGGGGGGGGGGTAGCCCGATCTATGCATGAACCAGCACCCCCGGCACGCACCATCCACGCCCATGCGGCAGAAGAGCGGCCGCCTGCAGCGTCCGTTCGCTCCGCGAACTCCTTGGCAGAATGCTCGGCGTGGCCACGGCCACGCCTGCGCTTCTGCAGTCGCCTTCCTTGCCTGGA
>DRKG01000033.1 GCA_011051855.1 bacterium
CCCATGCGGCGTCAGGCGGCCGCCTGCGGCGTCCGTTCGCTCCGCGAACTCCTTGGCAGAATGCTCGGCGTGGCCACGGCCACGCCTGCGCTTCTGCAGTCGCCTTCCTTGCCTGGACGCGGATTGCACGCACCGGGGGCGCTGTTTCATGCATAGATCGGGCTAACCCGATCGATGTCCGGTGGGCTTGCGACGTGGGGGCTTGATCGACGCGCGGGCACCCCGATCATCGGGCGCATGGTGTGCGTGTTCGCTCTCGCCCTGGTCGCGCTGCTCGCTCCGCAGGGTGAGTCACCGGGCGGGAGGAGTTCTGCGCATTGGGCGTATCGCCCGCCGGTTCGCCGCGACCCGCCGGTCGCCGCGGCGACGCCGATCGACGCATTCCTGCGGGCGAAGTGGCCGGCTGTGGGCCTGCGCGCAACCGGGCCGGCCGATCGGGCGACGCTCGTGCGCCGCTTGCACCTCGACCTCATCGGGCTGCCGCCGACGATCGCCGAGCTCGAGGCCTTCCTCGGTGATCGGGAACCCGGTGCTTACGAACGGCTGGTCGATCGTCTGCTGGCATCGCCGCACTTCGGCGAACGCTGGGCGGTGCCGTGGCTCGATCTCGCCCGATATGGCGACACCAATGGCTACAATTTCGACGGTGCGCGCTCGATCTGGCCGTATCGCGATTGGGTGATTCGCGCGATCAACGACGACTTGCCGTTCGATCGTTTCACGGTCGAACAGCTCGCCGGTGACCTGTTGCCGGACGCCGACGAGTCATCGCGCATCGCGACCGGGTTCCATCGCAACACGATGCTGAACAACGAGGGCGGCGCCGACCCTGCGGAGGCGCACTGGGAGCGTCTGATCGATCGCGCCAGCACGACGGCCACGGTTTGGCTCGGCAGCACGTTCCGGTGCGCCCAATGCCACGATCACAAATACGACCCGCTGTCGCAGGAGGAGTTCTACGGTCTGGTCGCGTTCTTCGAGACTTCCGACGAGGTCGATCTAGAGCGCGCCGCCGATGGCGCCAGAACGATGGTGCTGCGCGAACGGCCGGGGGCGCGGCCGGTCACCCGCCTTCGCATCCGCGGCGCCTACGACAATCCGGGGCGCGAAGTCATGGCGCACCTGCCGAAGGCCTACGGTCCCGACCTGAAGGATGTGTCCGACTCGGCGCGGCGCGATCGCCTGACCTTGGCGCGCTGGCTGGTACACCCCGACAATCCGCTGACCGCCCGCGTCGCCGCCAACCGCGTCTGGATGGAACTGTTCGGTTCGTCGCTGGTCGATACGCCGGAAGACTACGGCGTCTCGTGTGCGCGGCCGCTGCACCTCGATCTGCTCGACTGGCTTGCGACCGAGTACGTGCGGCTCGGTTGGAGCCGCAAGCGTCTGATCCGCACGATCGTGCTGAGCGCGGCTTACCGGCGCGATGCCGCCGCCGATGAGGACTCGGTCGCGCGCGATCCCGGCAACCGCTACTACGCGCGCGGAACGCGCTTTCGGCTCGATGCCGAGCGCATCCGCGACACCTGGCTGGCAGCTGCCGGTCTGCTGTCGCGCAAGCTCTACGGCAAGAGCGTGTTTCCGCTGCAGGCCGACACCAGTGGGGTCACCCCGATGAACAAGGTCGACATGCGCTGGCCGGTCAGCGAAGGAGAAGACCGTTGGCGACGCGGCCTCTACACCTACTGGCGGCGCACCGCGCCGTTCGTGCAGTTCGATGCCTTCGATGCACCTTCGCGCGAGATTTGCCAGGTGCGCCGCGAGCGCAGCAACACGCCGCTGCAGGCGCTGGTGGGGTGGAACGATCCGGTGCCGGTGGCGGCGGCCGCCGCGCTCGCCGAACGCATGCGCACCGCGGCTGGCGACGAGCGCGCGAAGTTGACGCTGGGCTTCCGGCTGTGCACGTCGCGTGCCCCGAGCGCCATCGAGTTGAAGTTGTTGGTCGAGGCGCTGCGGAACGAGCCTTGCGAGTTCGCCTGGCAGCGGGTCGCGATCGTGCTGTTGAACCTGGACGAAACCCTGTGCCGCGGATGAACTGCGATCGTCGGCAGCTCCTCGCCGCGGCCGGTGCTGCGTTCGGCGCGCGCTTGGTTCCGGCGGTGTCCGGCTCGCCGGGGCGCGCCGATCGGCGGCCGCACCACGTCCCGCGTGCGCGCCGCATCGTGCAGTTGTTCATGGCCGGCGCTCCGTCCAACCTCGACCTGTTCGACGACAAGCCGGTGCTGCGCGCACACGACGGCAAGCCGGTTCCCGAGTCGCTGCTCGCCGGCCAGCGGTTCGCCTTCCTGAAGGGCGTGCCGAACCTGCTGGCTTCGCCGTATCGCTTTGCCCGCCACGGCGAGTCGCGCGCCGAACTCAGCGAACTGCTGCCGTACACGGCCGCGATCGCCGATCGGTTGGCGTTCGTCAAGTCCGTGCACTGCGAGCAGTTCAACCACGGGCCGGCGCAGGTGTTCGCCAACACCGGCCATCATCTGGTCGGCAGGCCGAGCCTCGGGAGCTGGCTGCTCTACGGTCTCGGCGCGGACACCCGCGACCTGCCGGGATTCTGCGTGCTCGTGTCGGGCAAGATCGATCCTGGTGCCGGTTCGGCGTGCTGGTCGAGCGGCTTCCTGCCGTCGACGTTCGCCGGCGTCGAACTGCGCACGCGCGGCGATCTGGTGCCGTGTGTCGGCGATCCCGAAGGCATGGACCGCGCCGCCCGCAAGCGCGGCACCGATCTGCTCAGCGCGCTGAATGCTTTGCGCGCCCGGCGGTTGCGCGACCCGGAGATCGATGCGCGCACCGCCGCCTACCAGCTCGCCTACCGCATGCAGGATAGCGCGCCGGAACTCGCCGATCTCGCCAGCGAACCCGCGCACGTGCACCGCCTCTACGGCAGCCAGCCCGGCCGCCGTTCGTTCGCCAACAACTGCCTGTTGGCGCGCCGATTGCTCGAACGCGGTGCCCGCTGCGTGCAGGTGATCCATCGCGGTTGGGATCATCACGGCACCGACGACAGCGACGATCTGCTGCACGGCCTGCCCAACATGTGCCGGCAGACCGATCGGGCTGCAGCGGCACTCGTGCTCGACCTCGAACAGCGCGGCATGCTCGACGACACGCTGGTCGTCTGGGGCGGGGAGTTCGGGCGCACGCCGATGCAGGAAGTGCGCAATCGGGAGCACCTCGGCCGCGACCACAATCCGCGCGCGTTCACGATGTGGTTCGCCGGCGGCGGCATCAAGAACGGTCAGACCATCGGGCGCACCGACGAACTCGGCTATCGCGTCGTCGAAGACCCGGTCCACCTGCACGACGTGCACGCGACCGTGCTGCACCTGCTCGGGTTCGACCACGAACGGCTGACGTTCCGCTTTCAGGGGCGCGACTACCGACTCACCGACGTGCACGGCAAGGTGGTCGGCAAGCTGCTCGCCTGAACGTGCCCGATCGGCGACGATCGGTGCGTGCAGATCGCCGTCACCGAAGTCGCGTTCTCCCGCTGCAAGAGCCCGACCCGCATGCCGTTCCGCTTCGGCGCGGTCACTCTGCACGAGGCCGAACTGTTGACCTGCCGCGTCGGCGTGCGCGACGCGAACGGCCGGACGGCTCATGGGTGGTCGGGAGACCTGCTGGTGCCGCGCTGGTTTCGCAAGGACACCGATGCGACGCCGACGGAGGATGCGCAGGAGTTGTATGCGGCGGCCGTGGCGGCGGCACGCTGTTACGGGTCGCAGTCGATGGCCAGCGCGTTTGCATTGTGGCGATCGGTGTGGCGGCATCGGGTCGAACCAGTCCCGAGCGAACAGCCCGACCTGCTGGTGCGTGGCTTCGGGGTTGCGATCGTCGAACGCGCCGTGCTCGACGCGGTCTGTCGCTTGGCTGGTATGCCGTTCGCGCAGGCGTTACGCGCCGATCTATTCGGGTTTCGACCGGGCGAGGTGCACGCCGACCTCACCGACTGGAACTGGATGCGCGATCTGCCGCCACCGTCGCGCCACGTCACCGTGCGCCACACCGTCGGCATGCTCGACGTTCTGCGCCCGCGCGACCTCGCACCCGAGGACCGGCTCGACGATGGGCTGCCACAGACGCTTGCCGACGACATCGACGAGTACGGGCTGTCGTGGTTCAAGATCAAGATCGGTGCCGGCCCCGCGCGCGATCGTCGTCGATTGCTCGACCTGGCCGCGTTCTTCGCCGAGCGCGACCTGGCGCCGGGCTTCAGCCTCGATGGCAACGAGCAGTATGAAGACATCGCGCAGCTCGCCGAACTGCTCGAGGGGGTGGCCGCCGAGACACGCGGCCGGGAGTTCCTGTCGCGCCTGGCGTGGATCGAGCAGCCGCTTGCGCGCGTGGTGACGTTCGACCGTGGACGGCACCGCGGCCTCGACCGTGTGGTGCGATTTGCGCCCTTGATCCTCGATGAGGCCGATGCGACGCCGCAGTCGTTCCGTCGGGCGCTGGAACTCGGCTATCGGGGCGTGTCGGTGAAGAACTGCAAGGGGGTGTTCCGCGCGCTGTGCAACTTCGGCGTCTGTCGGCGGGCGGAAGACCGTTTCCAGACGGGCGAGGATCTGACCAACGTCGGCGTGTTGCCGCTGCAGCAAGACCTGGTGACGGCGAGTGCGTTGGGATTGCCGCACGTCGAGCGCAATGGCCACCACTACTTCCGCGGCCTCGACCACCTCGACTCCGGGGTCGCCGCGCGGGCGGAGCGGGCGCACGGGGATCTGTACCGCACGCTCGCGGACGGCACCGTCGCGGTGCGCATCGTGGGTGGGCGCATGGCGATCGGTTCGTTGCTCGACGCGGTCGGCTACGGCACGGCGCTCGGCGAGTTGGCCGACGATCTGCACGTCGTTGTGGGTTGAGCCGTCGGGCGCACATTCGCTTGCGATGGGGGAGCGGTAGACGGACAGTCTGCGCGTGAGGATCCAAGCTCCCGGCCACTTCAAGGCGGTTGCCGACTTCGCGGCACACCTACAGACCATCGATCCGAGTTGGCAGATCGACCGCGAACTCGGCGGGCCCGATGGCGCGCTGGCGCAGCCGATCGAGGTGCACGGACGCACGCTGTCGAATCGGTTCGCCTGTCATCCGATGGAAGGTTGGGATGGCACGGTCGACGGTCGGCCGAGCGAGCTCACGCTGCGCCGTTGGACCAACTTCGGTCGCTCGGGTGCGGCGCTGGTCTGGGGAGGGGAGGCCTTCGCCGTGCAGCGCGACGGGCGCGCCAACCCACGCCAACTCTACCTCGATCCCAAGGTCGACGTGTTGGCGACGCTGACGGCTTTGCTGGCGGCATTGCGTCGCGGTGCGGCCGAGGCCGGCGCACGGCCGGATGAGCCGTTCGTCGGTCTGCAGTTGACGCACAGCGGGCGTTGGTCCCGTCCCGATGGGCCGGCGGCGCCGTTGTTGGTGCAGCACCACCCGCAGCTCGCCGCCAAGTACCCGGCGCACGCCGCCGCGCACGTGCTGACCGATGCCGAGCTCGAAGCGTTGGGCGAGAACTACGTCAAGGCGGCGAAGCTCGCCCAGGCCGCCGGGTTCGATTTCGTCGACGTCAAGTCGTGCCACGGCTATCTGCTGCACGAGCTGCTGGGAGCGCGCCATCGCGCGGGTCGTTATGGCGGCGAGTCGCTGGAGGATCGCACGCGCCTGTTCGAGCGGATCGTTGCCGGCATTCGCAGCGAGTGTCCGGGACTGCACATCGGGGTGAGGTTGTCGCTCGCGGATCTGGTGCCGTTCGAGAAGGATCCGGAAAGCGGCTTGGGGCGGCCGATGGCGTGCGAACTGCCCTACACCCACGGGTTCGGCGTCGATCCCGACGACCCGACGAACTTCGATTGGACCGAGCCGACGCAGCTGCTGCAGCGCTACGAGGAACTCGGTATCGAACTCATCAACATCACGCTTGGCTCACCCTACTACAATCCGCACCTGCAGCGCCCGGCGGCCTACCCGCCGAGCGATGGTTATCGGCCACCGGTGGATCCGTTGGTGTCCGTCAAGGCACATCTCGACGCCGTGCGGGCGGCGAAGTCGGCGGCGCCCCGCTTGAAGCTGGTCGGCACCGGTTACACCTACCTACAGGAATGGCTGGCACATTGCGGTCAGCACGAGGTGCGCACAGGCCATGTCGACTTCGTCGGGATCGGGCGCATGCTGCTCAGCTACCCCGAGCTGCCGCGCGACGTGGTCGCCGGCAACGCACTGCAGAAGAAGCGCATCTGCCGCACGTTCTCGGACTGCACCACCGGCCCGCGCAACGGCATGATCAGCGGCTGCTTTCCCCTCGACCCGTTCTACAAGGCGATGCCCGAAGCCAAGCGCGTCAAGGCGCTGCGCGACGGCGCGAAGTAGGAGCCGATGCACGACGCGCGCGATGGCGATCTCGATCAGGTCCGCAAAGGGTTGCGCATGGCGTCGCCGCCCGATTCCGCGCAGATCGCCACGGAGAAGGAGCTGTTGCGCGAACTCGAGCACGCGTCGCCAGGCAAGCGTTGGCGCGGGTATCTGAAACTGATCGGGCCTGGTTACCTGCAGAGCGCGATGACGCTCGGCAGCGGCACCGCAGCGAGCAGCTTGTTCGCCGGTGCGATGTTCGGCTACGACCTCCTGTGGGTTGCGCCGGTCGGCATGCTGCTCGGCGTCCTGGTCATGGGAGTGGTGTCGCACCAGACGCTGTCGACTGGAGAACGAGTGCTGCCGGCGATGGCACGTCATGCCCACCCGGTGATCGCCTGGGGGTTCGCGCTCGCGGCGCTGCTCGCCTCGATCGTCTGGCATCTACCGCAGTACAACCTCGCCGCCGGCGTGCTCGTCGACGCCGCGGCTACCGTCGGCGTGCCCGGAATCCCGCCGATGGCCGCCAGTCTGGCGGTGATGGTCTGGGCGGTTGCTCTGTCGCTGACCTACGGCAAGAGTTCGCGGTTGGTGCGCTTCTACGAGCGCTTCCTCAAATACACCGTGTGGAGCATCGTGCTGCTGCTGTTGTGGGTCGTGGCGCGCACCGAGACCGATTGGGGTGCCGTGTTGTCCGGTTTCGTGCCGAACGTGCCCGCCGACACGGTCGTGGTCGCCGGCGAATCGGTTCGCGCGGTCGAGCTGATCGTCGCCGGCATCGCCGCCGCGGTCGGCGTCAATATGCTGCTGCTCTACCCCTACAGCCTGTTGGCGCGCGGTTGGGGGCGAGAACATCGTGGCCTGGCGCGGTTCGATCTGTTCGCCGGCATGTTGCTCCCGTACGCGCTCGCTAGCAGCCTGATGGTCGTTGCGGCGTCGAACACGCTGTTCAGCAGCGGCGCCGAGGTGACCAAGAGTGCCGCCGTCAGCACCCTCGGCCGTGTGCTCGGCGACGTGATCGGTCCCGTCAGCGGCCGCTTGCTATTCGATCTGGGAATGCTCGCGATGGCGCTCAGCACGATCACGCTGCACATGGTCTGCTGCGGCTTCGTGGCGATGGAATGGTTCGGCTTGCCGTTCGGTTCGTTGCGACAACGGCTGTTCATGCTGCTGCCGCTGCCGGGTGTGTTGGCGCCGGTGGTTTGGAGCAAGTACGCGGTCTACCTGGCGATCCCTACGACCATCATTTGTGGTGCGATGCTGCCGGTCGCCTACCTCGGGTTCCTGTTGTTGCAGCGTAGCAAGGCCTACCTCGGTGAAGAGCGGCCGACCGGTTTGCGCGGTGTCGTTGCGACCGGCGGACTGGTCGTCGCGATGGTGGTGATCCTGACCGCGTTGGCCTTCTACCTGCTGACGTAGCGGCGGTACACGTCGAGCAGGGCCTTGGCGGCCTCAATGGTCTGACGGTTCGCGGGACCGAGTTTGCGGTCGAGGCCGGCAACCGCCTGCTGGAGCTGCTCGCGTGCATCGTCGAGCAGCGCGCGGCGCACCTTCGGGTCGTCGGTCTCGGCTTGTGCGGCCAGTGCGCGGCACATGCCCAACCGCGCCCGGAACGCGAACGTCATCCAGTGGTCTGGCGGGAGCGCATTTGCGCCATCGGCGACCAGATCACGGAACGTCTGCTCGGCGGCGGCGATCTTCTTGGGGTGCTGTTCCATCTGCGCCACCCCGAGGTTGAACCGCAGTTTCAGCAGCGGAATGGAGCTACCGATGTCGGCGGCGCGCGCAGCCTCGAGATAGCGAGTGCAGAGACGTTCCGACTCCGCGAACTGCTGTTGGCGGTGCAACGCGTAGGCCAGGTTGAGAACCGACGAGATCGTCTGCACGTGCGTCGGGCCGAGTGTCGCCGTGCGCGTTTCGGTGACATCGCGCAGCAGTTCCGCGGCTTCCGCGATGGTGTTCCGGTCGCCCAGCAGGAGCACGGCGAGGTCGACCCGTGCACCGAGGGTGCGGTGGTCACGGTCGCCGAGCGACTCCCGACCAATGCGGATGGCGGCCTCGATGTCGCGCCTTGCCGCGGCACGCTCGCCGAGTGCGCGCCGTGCGTTGCCGCGGCCGAGCAGGCACTGCATGCGCAGCGCCGGTTGGGGAATCGGCTGCTGCGCGAGACTGTCGAGAGCGGCCTCGTATTGGTCGCGCGCCTCGGCGAAGCGTCCGCTCTGGTGCAGCGCGTAGGCGAGGCGGCAGCGCGGTAGCGCGGGCGGGTCGGCGAACAGGCTCGGACGTTCTTCGGCCAGGGCGGTGGCGTCCCGCAGCATCTTGATGCCGCGCGTGATCTTGCCGGAGGTCACCAGCAGCGTGCCGAACTGCGTCAGCGCCCGCAGCCGCACTTCGAGCATCGGCTGTGGGTCGGCGGCGAGCCGCTGCAACGCGCGCTCGAACTGCTCGGTCGCCCGATCGTTCACGCCGAACTCGGTGAACGTGCGCGCGAGGCGCAAGCGCAGCGCCGCTTCGATCGAGGGGCGTTCGATCGTCTGGTCATCCAGGCGTGCCGCGGTCGCGTCGAGCTGCCGCAGCACATCCGGGGCGATACCACCGGACTTGATGCGGTCGATGTTGTCGACGATCTGCGTCGTCTCCCAGAAACCGTAGGTGACCCGTTCCAGCTCGGCGCGCTTCTGTGCGGTCCGTGCCTCGGCGGCGACGGCATGCTGCCAGCCGATCGAAGTGGTGATCGCGCCGGCGAGCATGGCGAGCAAGGTCAAGCCGGTGCCGATGGCCGCGGTGCGATGGCGGCGCACGAACTTGCGCAACCGATAGGTGGTCGACGGCGGCCCGGCCTCGACGGGCTGGTCGGCGAGGAACCGGCGCACGTCGGCGGCCAGCGCGGCGACGGTCTGGTAGCGCTCGTCGCGGTTGCGTTCGGTCGCCCGGCGCACGATCCAGTCGAGTTCGAGCATCGGCGTCTGCTGGTTTCGCCAGCCGTAGCTCGACGGCGAAGGAACGTCGCGTTCGGCGATCACGTTCAGTGCGGCCGCCACCGGCAGCGTGTCGAGATCGTGCGGCAGTCGGCCGGTCAGCAACTGAAACAGCAGCACGCCGAGCGAGTAGATGTCGGTGCGGGCGTCGGGGGCCGCCAGCGCCGGGTCGAGCTGCTCGGGACTCATATAGGCGACCGTGCCGAGGATCACGCCGGTCTCGGTGTGCAACGTGCGCCGCACTGCTTCGGTATCGAGCGCCTGCGCGATGCCGAAGTCGATCACCTTGACGCAACCATGGTCGTCGACCAGCAGGTTGGAGGGCTTCAGGTCGCGATGCACGACGCCGTGCTGGTGGGCGTGCTGCACGGCGTCACAGATCGCGATGAACAGGGCCAACACGGGGCGAATGTCGAGCTGCCGGTCGGCGACGTAGTCGTCGATGGCGCGTGCACCGGCGAGCATCTCCATCGCCAGAAACGGCACTTCGCGGCCATCGGCATCAAACGTGCCGGCTTCGTGGATCTGGGCGATGCCCGGATGCTGCAGGCGGCCGAGCAGCTCGGATTCGTATTCGAACCGGCGACGGGCGCGCGGCGAGTCGGAACCGGCGCGCAGTGTCTTGAGTGCGACGGTGCGATGCGGGCGCTCTTGCAGCGCTTCGTAGACGGCACCCATGCCGCCTTCGCCGATGCAGCGCACGATCGTGAACGAGCCGACCCGCGTGCCCGGCGGCAGTGTGCGCCCGATCCAGCTCGGCACGGCCTCGGATGCGGTCCACGTCGGCGCCGCGTCGGCGTCGAGGAGTTCGCGCACTTCTCGTTGCAGCGCGATGTCCTCGCCGCACTGAGCGCGCAGCCACCCGTCCCTTTCTCCGGGGGGCAGGTCGAGAGACGCGTCGAACAGTTCGCGGACGCGACGGAAGCGATCGGGCCCGGTCGGGTCGGTCACGTCGATCGGGCCCCGAGCGCGCGCTGCAGCCATGCGCGGGCGAGTCGCCAGCGGCGTTCGACCGTGCGCAGCGACGTCGTCAGCGCTTCGGCGATCTCCTGTTCGCGCAGCCCGGCGAAGATGCGCAGTTCCGCGAGCTTGGCGAGTTCTTCGTCGACCTTGGCGAGTTCTTCGAGTGCGTCGTGGATGGCCAGCACTTCGAGTTCGCCGCCGGGGGTGCCGCCGACCAGTTCGGCGTTGAGCGTGATCGGCCGCTTGCCGCCGCCGCGGCGTTCGGCATTGCGAGCACGGGCGCGATCGACCAGCACGTTGCGCATCGTGTGTGCCAGCATCGCCACGCGGTTGCGGATCGCTTCGCGCGGCGGCGAGTGCATCAGGCGCAGGTAGGCCTCGTGCACCAGTGCGGTCGCCTGCATCGTGTCCGGTCGCTGCTGGCCGCGCATCAGCTGCGCCGCGATCGCGCGCAGCTCGTCGTAGACGGCCCCGCTGATCTCGATCGGATCGGGCTGTGGGTCGGCGCTCATGGGGCACATTCATGGTAGCACGCGGTTCCGGGCGGGGTGGGACGGTCCGGACCTTCCCTTGCCAGCGGAACGTGGATTCACGGCGAGACGTCGTGTCCGGTTCGCACTGGCCGCGGCACGAGCGATGCGTCAGACTGCCGCCGTGAAGCGCCAACTGGCCATCGGTGGCGTCGCGATCGGCCTGCCGGCGGTGCAGGCCGCGCTCAGCGGCTATTCGGACCTCGCGATGCGCACGGTCGCGCGCGAGCACGGCGCGCCTTTTGCGATCAACGAGGTCGTGCTCGACGCTCTGGTGCTGCAGAAGGGCAAGTTGCAGCGCCGCATCCTGAACGTGCCCGAACACGACCACCCGGTCGGGGGCCAGTTGATGGGCAGTCAGCCGGAGACGTTCGGTCAGGCGGCGCGGGAGTTGGTGCGCGCCGGCTACGACACCATCGACATCAACTTCGGCTGCCCGGTCAACAAGGTGCTCGGCCGGCGGCGCGGCGGTTGGCTGCTGCAGGACCCGGATACGGCGCTGGCGATCGTGCAATCGGTGCTCGACGCCGTGCAGGGTGATGCGCCCGTCACCGTCAAGATGCGGCGCGGTAGCGATGACTCGCCCGTTGCCGAACGACGGTTTTGGGAGATCCTCGATGGCGCGATCGAGCGTGGTGTGGCGGCGGCGACCGTGCATCCGCGCACCGTCGCGCAGAAGTACGTCGGTCCGAGCCGGTGGCGTTTCTTGAAGCAGGTGCGCGCCCACGTTGGCGACTTCACGCTCTTGGGCAGTGGTGACTTGTTCAGCGCGTTCGACGTCGTCGACATGCTGCGCGAGACCGGCGTCGACGGTGTCACGATGGCCCGTGGGTGTATCGGTAACCCGTTCGTGTTTGCCCAGGTGGCGGCGTTGCTCGCCGGAGATGCTCCATTGCGGCCGACTTGTGCGCAGCAACGGGCGGCGATCGAACGGCATTGGCAGGTGGCGTTGCCGTTCTACGGAGATCCGCGGCGCGCGCTGCCGCCGGTGCGCATGCACGTGATCAAGTACGGGCAGTATCACCCGGAGCCGATCTGGGCTCGCGAGCAGTTGGTGCGCGTTCGCCGCCCGGAGGATCTGTTGGAGAGGGTGGCCGAGGTGTTCGCCGACCGTTTCGACGAAGGGCGCGATCGGGAGCTTCGCCGCGAACACGCGGTCGCGCCGGCGCTGCAGGATTGTCGTGAGGGGTGAGGAGGCGATCGGGCTACACTCGCCGGCGTGAGAACTACCTGCGTCACATTGGGTTCGCTCGTGCTGCTGGCGGGCTGCAGCGGCCTCTATCAGGTCACACCGACCGCGGGAGCGATCGGTTTCGAAGGTGCGATGACGGGGTGGCGAACTGCCAGCACCGGCGGGGACGGGCCGCACGCAACCTGGCAGCGGCGCGCCGATGACGATGCCGTGTCGCCGCCCAACGTGTTGTCGGTGACCGCGACCAACCACACCTCCGAGTCGCGCTTCAACCTCTACTGGAGTGACCAGGAGCGCTTCCGCGACGGCGTGCTGTCGGTGGCGGTGCGCGCCGACGATGGCGTCGTCGATCAGGGTGGCGGCCCGATGTGGCGCGTGCAGGACGAGAACAACTACTACGTATGCCGGTTCAATCCGCTCGAGCTCAACTACCGCGTCTACGTGGTCGCCAACGGTGTGCGTCGTCAGCTCGCGACGGCGATCGTCGACGTGACCGCCGGTCGTTGGCACCGCATCGAGGTCGCGCATCACGGCGACCACGTAGTCTGCTGGCTCGACGGCCGCCGGCTGCTCGACGTCCACGATGCCACGATCACGCAGCCAGGCGGCGTCGGTCTGTGGACCAAGGCCGACGCGCGCACGTCGTTCGACGACTTCGTGGTCTCCGCGAAGTAACATACGAAGCCGCGGTGCAGTTGCGCCGATGGCATCGCAATCTCGGTGAGGCCTCTATAGCCTGACGGGGGGCGGTCGATAACCAGCTCTGGAGAACCGCCCTCGGAGAACCTCCCCCGGGCGCCTCGCAACCCGGCACACAACCCCCACGGCATGGCAGAGACAGACATCGCGGTAGTAGGAATGGCGTGTCGCCTGCCCGGAGCGCCCGACCTCGAAGCGTTCTGGCGCATGCTGCGTGAGGCGCGGGATGCCCGCCGGGAACTCGACGACGAACACCTCCGGGCGGCCGGGGTTCCCGAGGAGCTGTTGGCGAATCCGGACTTCGTCAAGGCGGCGATGGTGCTCGACGACATCGACCGCTTCGACGCCGGCTTCTTCGGTTTGTCGCCGCGCGATGCCGCGCTGTTCGATCCGCAGCACCGGGTCTGGCTGGAGGTCTGCTGGGAGGCGTTCGAGCACGCCGGCCACGTGCCGGAGCGCTTCGACGGCCGGGTCGGTGTGTTCGCCGGCTGCGGCATGGACACCTACCTGTTGCACAACGTGCTGACCAACCCGGACCTGGTTCGGCAGATCGGCATGTTCCTGATCCGGCACACGGGCAACGACAAGGACTTCCTCGCCACCCGCACCAGCTACCAGTTCGACTTGCGCGGGCCGAGCGTGAACGTCGTGACGGCCTGCTCGACGTCGTTGGTCGCGGTCCACCAGGCCGCGCAGAGCCTGCTCAACGGCGAATGCGACATGGCGTTGGCCGGCGGCGTGACCATCCTGGTGCCGCAGGACCGCGGCTACGTGTTCAAAGAGGGCGAGGTCCTGTCGTCGGACGGCTACTGTCGGGCGTTCGACGCCGACAGTGACGGCACGATCTTCGGCAGCGGCGCCGGTTGCGTGGTGCTGCGGCGGTTGCAGGACGCACTCGACGATGGCGATACGATCCACGCCGTCGTCGCCGGTTCGGCGGTCAACAACGACGGCGCGCGCAAGGTCAGCTACCTCGCGCCGAGCGTCGACGGCTACGCCGAGGTCGTCGCCGAGGCACTGGCGCTGGCCGACGTATCCGCCGCCGATGTGCAGTACGTCGAAGCCCACGGCACGGGCACCAAGGTCGGCGACC
>DRKG01000034.1 GCA_011051855.1 bacterium
CAGCCCCCGCGCGCCAGCGAAGTCGCCCCGAAGCCGCGCCGGGCGCAGTTGCGCGGCGACCTCGACAACATCCTGCAAAAGGCTCTCGCGAAGGACCGGGACGACCGCTACGCCGATGTCGGCGAGCTGGCACGCGACCTCAGACGCCACCTCGACGACGAGCCGATCGAGGTCACCGCCCCGACCACGTGGTACCGCCTGCGCAAGTTCGTGCGCCGCAACCGGGCACAGTCGCTGGCGTTCGCAATCGCCGGCCTGCTGGTGCTGGTGACCCTCCTACTGCTGGCGGTCGCACTGCGCAGGGTGCAGCACGAGGCGAGGCTGAAGCAGCAGGCCTTGCAAGCGCTGCGCGAGAAAGCCGATGCGGGTTTCCGGTTGCTGGCCAACGAGGATCGCATCGACGCCGCCCGTCGAGCCGAGCGCGAGCTCCCGCCGCCGTGGCCGCAGCATCTCGAACGTTACCGCGCCTGGCAGCGTTCCTTTGCCGACCTCCTGTTCGACAGCCGCACCAAGGTCACCGCTCGCTTGGCCGCACTCGCCACCCAACGCGAGCGGGACGGTGGCGTGCTGCGAGACGAAGCCGACCGCCATCTCGAACGCGCACTGACCCGTCTCGGTCGCGAACTCGACCGTTTCCTGGGCCACGGCGGCCTCGCCGAAGAGGTCGCTGCCCGTCTCGCCTGGGGCGAACGCCACGCCGCCACGCCGCCGCCCGAGTTCGCCGCCACCTGGCAGCGCGCCCGTGAGCAGATCCGGGCGAGCAACGGCGAGAGTGCTGCGCGCGCCTATGCCGGCCTGCAACTACCGGTGCTGCCCGGCCTCCTGCCGCTCGGTTGCCACCCGCGCACCAAGCTGTGGGAGTTCCTCGACCTGCGCACCCACCGCGACGGCCACCCGCTGCCGGCGCGCGACGCCGCGAGCGGCGACCTGGTCTGCGACGGCGACACCGGCGTCGTGTTCGTGCTGCTGCCCGCCGCGCGCGTCACCGTCGGCGCGCGCCGCAACCAACCCGGCATGGAGCGCAACGACGACCTGGCGCTCGCCGACGAGCAGAACGACGCGACCGTGACGCTCGATGCCTTCCTGATCGCGCGCACCGAGTTGACCGTCGGCCAGTATGCGCGCCTGACCGGCCACGATCTCGCCGACTTCGACCCGCGCCTGCCGATGAGCAACGTCGACTGGTCGACCTTCTGCAACCAACTGCGCCGCTTCGGCATGGCACTGCCTACCGAGGTGCAATGGGAATACGCCTGCCGCGCCGGCACGACCACGCCGTGGTGCTGGGGCGACGACCCGGAACCGGCGCCGGCATTCGGATGGTTCGAAGGCCAGCTGCGCCCGGTCGGCGAGCTGCGCACCAACCGCTTCGGCCTGTGCGACGTGCACGGCAACGCCGCCGAATGGTGCCTCGACGAGAAGCTGCCCTACGACGCGTTCCCGGCGCGCAACGGCGACGGCTTGCGCGCCCGGCCGCAGCCAAGGGAAGGCGCGCGGCGCGTCGTGCGCGGCGGCAGCATCGCCACGGGTGTGATCCGTGCGCGATCGACGGCGCGCGACCGCCGTCCGCCGGACACCCGCGATGGCGCCATCGGCGTCCGACCGGCACGCGCAATCAGCCGATAGGGAACGACGTCGCCCACGCCGGCGGCCGCAGGAACTTGCGGCGCGGCGGCCGGAACGGCGGCATCCCGTCTTGCTTCGCTTCCGCCTTCGCCGGCTCGAAACCCAGCTCGGCCGCGCGCTGCAGCCACTGCTGCGCAGCACGATCATCGGCAGGCAGACCGCGCCCCAGTCGCGCCATGTGCGCCAAGTAGTAGCAGCTCTCGCCATCGTCGGCGAGAGCTGCCCGCCGCAGCACCGACGCCTGCGGCTCGATGTCGAACCTGGCGCCGCGCATCAAACCGATGCGCGCGATGCCCTTCTGGGCGGCGAGCATGTCTTTGCCACAACGCCGATACATCGCCAGCGCCCCGCGTGGATCCGGCTCGACGCCCACGCCGGTCTCGACGGCCAACCCGGTCAAGAACGCCGCATGGGCGTCTCCCGTGAGCGCCATCTGCTGCACGCGCTGCAGCGCCCGGCCCAGGTCCCGGTCGCTGCGCCGCGCGCGGTAGAACAGGAACAACTGCACGACGTTCTTGGCGGCCACGTCGCTACCGAGTTCGGCGGCACTCGCGAACCAGCCGGCCGCATTGTTGATGCGCGTGGTGAGGTCGGATGCGTCGATGCCGGTCTGCATGCGCAGCACGCCGAGTTCGTTCAGCGCCGACGCCCGTTCCGCAGGCGGCACCAGCGGGTCGACTGCGCGCGAGCCGACGACCTTGACCAATCCACGTTCGGCTGAGTAGCGGCGATCCCGCACAGCTCGCTTCCAGAACTCGATCGAGCGACCGGGATGTTCGCGACCGAAGTAGCCGTTGCTGAACAACGCGGTGAACACTACCGCCCACAACCCCATGTGGATCGCATTGCTCGCACGCGGCGAAAGGGCGGTCTCCCAACGCCGATTCAACCGGCCGACGAAGCCGGTGCGCGCGAAGGCGTCGAGCGCCTTCACGGTCAGGTTCAGCACCGGCACCGGATAGAGCTTCGAATAGAGGTCGGGCGCGCCGATGCGATTGAGCACCTCAAAGGCGATGATGTAGCCGAAACCGTAGGCGGCACCGAAGATCGTGCGGCCGACGTTGGTGCGCGGCGACGTCGACGGATCGGTCATCAACAGCATCAGACCG
>DRKG01000035.1 GCA_011051855.1 bacterium
CCCCCGGCACGCACCATCCACGCCCATGCGGCAGAAGAGCGGCCGCCTGCGGCGTCCGTTCGCCCCGCGAACTCCTTGGCAGAATGCTCGGCGTGGCCACGGCCACGCCTGCGCCTTCTGCAGTCGCCTTCCTTGCCTGGACGCGGATTGTGCGCACCGGGGGCACTGTTTCATGCATAGATCGGGTTAGGTGTCGCGCCGGAGGCCCGCGCGTTCCCGACACGTCTACGGCGGGCGACCGGCATCCACCCGATCACGCCGCGCGTGACCTCACGCACCCACCGGCGCATGATCAGCGCCGATGCTCCGCGTCCCGATCTCCTTTGCATTCCCCCAGGGCACCCCCCGGGCGCCGCTGGCGAAGGCCCTCGACCAGGCCATCGAGCAGCAGAACGAGGAACTGCGCTGGTTGCCGATGCTCGACCTGTGGCTCGAGCAGGTGGCCGGTGTCGCCGTGCTGCTGGCGATCGGCATCTTGATCCTGCTGCTGACGCGCGCGCTGCGGCGCCTGGTGATCGTGCGCCTGATCCGCCGGACCAAGAACACCTGGGACGACATCTTCGTCGACAAGGCGTTCTTCCGTTGGATCAGCTACATGCCGCCGACCTTGATCTGCGCCGCGATCGCCACGCGCATGCCCGGTCTCGACCCGGCGTTCGAGTCGAGTGAGGCCATCGTCAAGTGGGTGCGTCAGATCCTCACCGGCATCACCACGCTGACCGGCATGCTGGCGGTCGGCGCCCTGATCGACGCCGGCCACGAGATCTGGAACCGCAGCGCCAAGAACAAAGCGCGCCCGATCAAGGGCTACATCAGCCTGCTGAAGATCTTCGTCTACGTGATCGGCGTGATCGCTGCGGTCGCGTTCACGTTCGGCCGCGACCCGACCGGCCTGCTCGCCGGCATCGGCGCGATGACCGCGGTGCTGATGCTGGTGTTCAAGGACACCATCCTGTCGCTGGTGGCGTCGATCACGCTGACGCAGAACGACATGATCCGCCTGGGCGACTGGGTGGAAGTCCCTGGGGCCGCGGACGGCGACGTCGTCGACATGGCGCTGCACACGGTCAAGATCCAGAACTTCGACCGCACGATCTCGACCATTCCGACGATCCAACTGGTCAACAAGCCGTTCAAGAACTGGCGCAACATGAGCCAAGGACCGGGACGGCGGATCAAGCGCTCACTGCATCTCGACAGCGCGTCGGTGCGCTTCCTCGGCGACGACGAGGTCGAACGGTTCGGTCGCTTCCAGGTGCTGCGCGACTACATCGCCCGCAAGCGCGACGAACTCGCCCGGAGCAACCGCGATGCACAGGCCAGCAGTGCGCCGCTCGACGTACGGCGGCTGACCAACATCGGCACGTTCCGCGCCTACGTCTACGCGTGGCTGCGGCAGCACCCGAAGATCCACCAGGGACTGACGCTGCTGGTGCGGCAACTGCCGCCCGGCCCCCACGGCCTGCCACTCGAGATCTACGCGTTCACCAACACCACCGCGTGGGGTGACTACGAAGCGATCCAGGCCGACCTGTTCGACTTCCTGCTGGCAGCAGTGCACGAGTTCGACCTGCGACTGTTCCAGGGCCCGACCGGCGAGGACGTGCGTGCGCTGACCGGCAGACCCACCGACGCGCGCGATGCCGGCTGACCTCGACGCGCTGTTCGACGCCGACTACCTCGCCTGCCACGAGGCCGAGGTCGACGAACCGACGAACGACGCCGAGGCGACGCGGATCGCGGCCCTGCTGCGCCTCGCGCCCGGAGAACGTGTGCTCGACGTGCCGTGCGGCCACGGCCGCATCGCGCGCCGGCTGGCCGGGCTCGGCGCCGCCGTGGTCGGCATCGACCGCTCCGAGCCCTTCCTGCGGCGCGCGCGCGCCGACGCCGACGCCGCCGGGGTGCGCATCGACTACCGCCGCCAGGACATGCACGCCCTCGACGAACGCGGCACGTTCGACGCGGTCGTGTGCTGGTTCACGTCGTTCGGCTACGACCCGGACGACGAGCGCCTGCGCGACCTGCTGCGGCGCATGCGGTGCGCGCTGCGTCCGGGCGGACGCCTGTTGCTCGAAACGCTCAACCTGTTCTCGGCCGTGCCCAATCCCGACGAAGCACTCACCGTGCAGCAACTGCAGACCGGCGAGGGCCACATCCGGCTCACCGACCGTTCGCGCTACGACGCGCGCAGCGGCCGCCTGTACGTGCACCGCACGATCGAGCGCGACGGCCGAGCGCGCGAGCTCGAATGGTCGCTGCGGCTGTTCTCCTGTCCCGAACTGTGCGGCTGGCTCGACCAAGCGGGCTTTGCGCAAGTCGACGCGTTCGACGGCGACGGCCGGCCGTTCGAGCTCGACAGTGACCGCCTGATCTGCGTCGCCCGGAGCTGACGGCACCTCGCCGGCACACTACTCCTCGCCGCCCTCCCACTCCTCGTCGAGCACGGCCCCATCGGCGAACCAATCGGGGTTGTGGTCGGCGACGTTGGCGACCACCGGCAGGCCGTCCTTGACCGTCATCACCACCGGATTGCCGCCGAACGCGTAGCCGATCGCGTCGACGCTCGCGATGTCGAGCACCGCCAGGTCGCAGCGCTTGCCCGGGTGCAGCGTGCCGACCTCGTGATCGAGCTGCAGCGAGAACGCCGGATTGATCGTCGACGCAACCACGCACTCTTCGACGCTCATGTGCATCTGCGTGCAGGCGATGGTGTGGATCATCGTCATCGACTGGGTGTGCGAAGAACCAGGATTGAAGTCGGTCGCCAGGGCCACGGCACAGCCGGCCTCGATCATGCGCCGGGCCGGCGCATAACCGGACTTGCCGAGGAAGAAGATCGTGCCGGGCAGGAGCACGCCGACGGTGTCGCTGCCGGCGAGCGCCGCGATGCCCGCATCGGAGATCTGGCCGAGGTGGTCGACCGAATCGGCACCGAGCGCGACCGCCATCTCGGTGCCACCCATCGGCTGGATCTCGTCGGCGTGCACGCGCAGTCGCAGCCCGGCGGCCCGCGCCGCGCGCAGCACCCGTTCACTCTGTTCCCGCGTGAACACGCCCGGCTCCGCGAACACGTCGCAGTAGTCGGCCAGCGGCGCCAGAGACGGAATCATCTCGTCACAGACGATGCGCACGTACTCGTCGCGGTCGTCGCGGTACTCCGGCGGGAACTCGTGCGCGCCGAGGAACGTGCGCCGCAGCAAGAGCGGCACCCCCGCGCCCGCCTGTTCGAGCGCCTGCATGCTCTTCTGCTCGTCGACCAGCGACAGGCCGTAGCCGCCCTTGGCCTCGACCGTGGTGATGCCGTGTTCGAGGAACCGCCAGAGATGGCGCTCGGTCCGCTCGGTCAGTTGCGCGAGGCTCGCCGCACGCACTGCGCGCATCGAACTGAGGATGCCACCGCCGGCCGCGGCGATCGCCATGTAGTCGGCCCCGGCGCAGCGCATGTGGAACTCCCGTTCGCGGGTCGCGGCGAACACCGGGTGGGTGTGGCAATCGACGAAGCCGGGCAGCACCACGAAGCCGTCGAGATCGAGTTCCTCCGGGGCATCGTAGGCGGCACGGATCTCGGCAGTGGTGCCGACCGCGACGATGCGCCCTTCGCGCACCGCGACCGCACCGTCGTCGATGACGCCGAGCCGCCGCATCGCGTCACCGCGGCGCGGGCCGGTGGGGTCGCCGTCGGTCAGCGTGACCAGTTGCCGGCAGTGCACGAACAGGCGATCGACGCTCTCGGTCATGCGCGCAGGATCCCGTGCCAGCGCGCGGTTGCAAGCGACAGCAGGGAAGACCCCGAACCTGTCGGCGCACACAGCCAGCGAGCGGGCGAAGGCGACGCCCCCACACGGCCGATCAA
>DRKG01000036.1 GCA_011051855.1 bacterium
AGACGAGCCGGCTCGAGGAGAACCTCGAGTCGCTGCGCAGCATGCGCGAGCACCTGCGCGAGCAGAGCGGGACCTCCGAGGATATCCCGATCGTCGTGCAGTACAACAAGCGCGACCTCGACGACATCTTGACCGAGGAGGAGCTGGACCGGCACTTCCGCTTCCGCGACGACGTCGTTTCGTTCCCGACGGTCGCCACCGAGGGCCAGGGCGTCTTCGAGGCGTTCGTCGAGGCGTCGTGCGCGCTGGTCGAGCGCAAGGTCGCGCTCTACGGGCTGTCGAGCGAGGAGTCGGGGGCCCACGAGGTGGCCGAGGGCGTGCGCGCGAAGCTGTGGCGTATCTGCGACGAGGTGCGGCGGGGTCGCGAAGTGGTGCCTCCGGAGGGGTTGCCGCAGACGCGGGTGGAGATGCCCGACGACGGGGACGGCGACGCCGGCGATCGCGGCGGTGAGCACGCGTCGATCGAACTGCGGGACTCCGCGCCGGCGCGGGTCTCGGCGCCGGACGAGGCGGTCGACCACGGCGACGAGGACTTCGACTTCGGCTACGAGTTGCGCGACAGCGCAGCACAGGTCCGCGGCGAGGGCGCGATCGTGCCCGAGGACGAGGTGTTGTCCGACGACGAACTCGACCTCGAGTTGTCGGCCGGCCCGGTCGACTTCGCCCCGGCCCCGGTCGAGCCCGAAGAGGACCCGCAACTGCTGGACAAGTCGGTCCGCTCCAATCTGGAACTGGCGACTCGCTTCGGGGAACTCGACGAGCAGCGTCTGCTGCTGGAACGCAAGGTTCGCGACCTGATCGACGCAGCGCAGTGCACCGTGCACGACCTCAACCGCCCGATCAGCGCCGTGCGCCTGATGCTGTCGACGTTGCGCAAGGGCTACCTGGGCGACCTCAACGACAGGCAGGAGCAAGCGATCGAGAACGGGTTGCTGGCGGTGCAGCAGATGGAGCGACTCGTGCGCGACCTGCTCGACAGCTCACGCTTGGAGCACGACGGCGTCGCACTGGAGTTCGCCGACGTCGACCTGACGCTGCTGGTCGCCGACGTACTGCGCACATTGCGCTACGAGCTCGAGGAATACGGGCTCATGGTCCGGGTCGAACCACTGCCGGTCGTGCGCGCCGACAGCTGGGCGCTACACAAAGCGCTGATGAACCTGATCGGCAACGCGATCGCCTACCGCTCGCAGCAACGGGAGCCGCTGCTGCGCATCTTCGCCGAGGAGCGCGACGAGCACTGGGCTCTGGCGGTCAGCGACAACGGCATCGGCATTCCGGCCGAAGACCGCGAGCGGCTGTTCCGCCGCTTCGAGCGCGGTTCCAACACCGGCGGCATCAGCGGCACCGGCCTCGGCTTGCACATCGTCAAGGAGATCGTGCAGGGCCACGGCGGTTCGGTCACGTTCGAGAGCGCCGTCGGCGAAGGCACGACGTTCTGGCTGCACCTGCCGAAGCAGCCCACCCTGGCGCCGCATTCGCCGGTCAGCGGAGTCGCCGAACAGGCGGATCTGTAGGGGACGTGACCGCTGTCGCGGATTGCGCTGCGGCGTAGATGTCCGGGATGGGCGCTGGGCGAGGTCGGGATCCTGGCTATGCTGGGCGGTGCCCACCCCAGTTGCCTTCGCCGCCTAGGCGGATCTCCCCATGCACATATCCAAGTCGCTTCTTTTCGCCGGCGTGCTCGCCGGCTCCGTTGCCGCTCAGGGCGTCAACTGCGCCCTGCTCGGAACCTTCAGCAACCACGGCCCGTTCAACGACGTCTGGGGCTACACGGCGCCGAACGGCGACGAGTATGCGCTGCTGCTCACTACCACCGGCACCGTGGTCGTCGACGTCACCAACCCGGCCACGCCGATCGAGCGCGGCTGGTTTCCCTGGTCCAGCTCGACCTGGCGCGATTGCCGCACCTACGGCCACTACGCCTACGTCGTCACCGAGGCGACGTCGGGCTTCCAGATCATCGACCTCAGCAACCCGAACGCGCCGACCCAGGTCGGGTTCTTCGGCACTTCGGTCACCACCCACGCGCACAACGTCTGCATCGACGAAGGCGCTGGCCGACTCTACCTCGTGGGCACCAACGTCGGCACGCCGGTCTGGGATCTGACCAGCAACCCGGCGAACCCGACCTACCTCGGTATCGCGTTCGGCAGCGGCAGTTCGAACTACTACCACGATCTGAGCGTCGAGAACGGCTACTTCTACGGTGCGATGATCTACAACGGGGACCTGCGCATCGCGGACGTCAGCACGTTTCCGCCGACGGTGCTCAGCGACACGCCGACGCCCGGCAGCTTCACGCACAACGCTTGGCCGAACGCCGCGGGCACCCTGTGCGTCACCACCGACGAAGTCGCCGGCGGCATGATCAAGCTGTTCGACATCACCAACAAGTCGAACCCGATTCCGCTCGGCCAGTTCACGCCCAACCCGGTGTCGACGCCGCACAACGCGTTCATCGTCGGCGACAAGGTGCACTGCAGTTGGTACACCGAGGGCTACCGCTGCATCGACATCAGCGATCCGAACAACCCGGTCGAGGTGGCGTCGTACGACACGTGGCCGGGTTCGTCGGGCGGCTACAACGGTTGCTGGGGCTGCTACCCGTTCCTGCCGTCGGGCAACATCCTCGTGTCGGACCGTTCGACCGGCCTCTACATCGTGCGTCCGAGCCAGGCGTCGTTCACGAAGTTCGGTCAGGGATGCCCGGGCACGGCGACCGCCGGTTGCCCGGAACTCAACCCGTCGGGTGGCACGCTGACCAACACCACCAACAGCTACGAATACTGCTTCCAGGTGCAGACCGCTTCGCCGATCCAGGTGAGC
>DRKG01000037.1 GCA_011051855.1 bacterium
AAGCCCAAGCGCGGGCGCGGCTCGGCGGCGGAGACGCTGGACGGCCGCCGGACCTGGTATCCGGGCAACACCTGCGGCTATCGCTCGGCGGTCGCCTGGCTCGACGAAGACATGCTGCTGGCGGTCGGATCGCACGGCGCGAGCTACTCCCCGGACCGCGGCCGGACCTGGCAGGCGTTCGGCGACGAGGGCTTCCACAGCCTGCAGGTGACGGCCGACGGCACCGTCTGGGCTTGCGGCAGCGACGGGCGGGTCGCGAAGTTGCTGCGCGCCGGAGACGCCGAATCCACGGATTCATAGTCCGGCGAGCACGGGGCCCAGGTAGACGCGCGTGCATCGTCGCGGCCGTGCCGGCGTGCTCCCTGCCGCACCAGACCGGTCTGCCCGGAGGTCCCGACCGGCTGCGGGCGGAGGGAACGTGCAGTCGCGCTGTGCCGCGGATACGCTGCCCGGGCATCTCGATGGAAGAGCCTTCCCTGCATGCCTCGTTCACGGCGACGGACCCCGGTGGTCCGCGTCTCGCTGCCGGCGAAGTCCACGTCTGGGCGGTGCCGCTGACCGGCGATTCGGCGCCGTTCGCGGCGCTGCTGTCGCCGGCCGAGCAGGCACGCGTCAAGCGTTTCCGGTTCGCCGACCACCAGCGGCGCTACCAGATCAGCCACGGCGCGCTGCGCCGCATCCTCGCCGGCTACCTCGGTCGCGAACCGCACGAGATCGATTTCCGCCAGGGGGCGCGGGGCAAGCCCTACCTGACCGACGACCGGCCGTTCTTCAACCTGTCGCACTCGGGCAAGCTCGCGCTGATCGCCGTCGCCGACGAAGAACTCGGCATCGACCTCGAGAAGGTGCGCCACCTCGAGAGCCTCACGCAGATCGCCGAGCGCCACTTCTCGGAGCGCGAGTTCGGCGCGCTCGACGCGCTCGCGGGGCAGGCGCGCGAACTGGCGTTCTACCGCTGTTGGACGCGCAAGGAGGCCTACATCAAGGCGCTCGGCGAAGGCCTGTCGATGGCGCTCGATGCGTTTGAGGTCAGCCTGTGCGAGGAACCGCGCTTCGTGGCTTGCCACGACGGTCGTGAGGACCCGGCCGATTGGGCGATGCTGGACGTGTCGCCGGGGCCCGAGTTCGTCGCCGCCCTGGCGATGCGTGCGGCGGCGCCGACCGTGCACCGCTTTCGCTTGGCCGGCTGACGGTCAGTTGGCGCGCACCTTCACGGTCTCGCCGATGTCGTCGAGGATCGCGCGCAGCCGGTCGTAGTCGGGGTGCTTCAGGCGCACCCAGGCGTTGGCCATGTAGCCGCCGGCGACGTCTTGGGTCGGCGTGCCCGGGGGCGGCAGGTGGTGGTCGAGCAGGAACTCGCCGTAGCGCTCCCGCATGCGCTCGACTCCTTCGTAGCCGCTGATGGTGCCGTCCCGATCGGGGCGCAGGGCGATCATGCCGGCGGCGTACTTGCGCGAGGTGTGGAACGGCACACGCTCGTGCACGACCGCGTGCGCCCAGGCCGCGAAGATGTCGATCTCGTTGGCGGCCGCGTAGAGATCCCAGACGCCGACGCCCGGCGGCCGGCAGCCGATCTCGGAGAACTTCAGGCCGCGGTCGCCGAAGAACCACTCCATGTGGGTCGGCGACGTCCAGATGCCGAGCGCGTCGATGACCTGTCGGCCCATGCGGCGTACTTCCTGGTAACCGTCGGCCTCGATGCGGTTGGTGACCACGATCTGCGGCGAGATCCAGCGCGTGCGCATCGCTTCGAGCACGTTCGGGTAGTAGTGGCAGGCGAAGTCGAGCACGACCTTGCCGGCCACCGTGAGGGTGTCGTAGAAGCCCTCGTGGCCGGTCAGGAACTCCTCGATCGCGACCTCGCGGCCGTTCGCGACGTTCAGCTCGGCGAGCGCGCGCCGTAGCCCGTCGGCGTCGTCGACTCTGTGGGTGCCGGCGGCACCGGCGGCATCGAGCGGTTTGAGGATCAGCGGGTAGCCGGTGTCGCGCGCGAAGTGTTCGGCGTCCTCGACCGAGGTCACGCGCGCCGATGCGGCGCAGGCGACGCCGGCCTGGCGCACGGCCTCCTTCATCGCCGGCTTGTCGCGGCACAGCCACGCGGTCTTCGCCGTGGTGCCGGCGATGCCCAGATGTTCGCGCACGTGCGCGGCCGGCAGGACGTGCGCCTCGACGGTCGCCTCGAGTCGGTCGACCCGGACCTTCTGCGCCAGCCGCCGCACGGCGTCGGCGAGCGCGTGTTCGTCGACCACCGAACGCACCCGCTCGAAGCCGAACAGGCCTTCGCGCAGCTGGCGCGGCAGCGCCTCGGGCGGTCGTTCGCTGATCGCCGACACGCGCGCGCCGGTGCTGAGCAGGCCGCGAAGAAACTCGCGCTGGTTGGCGGGAAAGCAGGGTTCGACGAAGACGACGTGCATGGTGGTCAGGCGGAGGGGCTCGCCGCGAGCGAGCGATAGAGCTTCACGTATTCGGGGCCCTGGCGCTGCCAGGAGAAGTCCTGCGACATGCCGTTCTCGACCAGTCGCTGCCAGCCTCGGCGGTCGCGCCAGCAGCGCAGCGCCCAGTCGATGGTGCCGGCGAGGGCGTGGCTGGAGAACTCGTCGAACAGAAAGCCGGTGCCGGTGCGGGAGTCGGGGTCCCAAGGCTGCACGGTGTCGGCGAGGCCGCCGGTGCGGCGCACGATCGGCGGCGTGCCGTAGCGCAGCGAATACATCTGGTTGAGGCCGCACGGTTCGAACCGGCTCGGCATCAGGAACAGGTCGCTGCCGGCCTCGATCCAGTGCGCCAGTTCCTCCTGGAAGCCGCGGTAGAGTCCGACCTTGTCGGGCCAGGTATCGCGCAGCCATTGGAAGTACTGCTCGTGCTCGGACTCGCCGGAGCCGAGCACGCACAGGCGCATGTCCTCGCGCTGCAGGAACACCGGCATCGCGTCGCGGAACAACTCGAAGCCCTTTTGGCTGGTCAGTCGCGAGACCACGCCGAACACCGGAGCGCGGCGTTCGTGCGGCAGCGCGAAGCGATCGAGCAGCGCCGCCTTCATCTTCGCCTTGCCGGCGAGGTCGTCGGCGGAGTAGGGGTGGGGGATGCGAGGATCGCTGGCCGGGTCCCACTCGCCATAGTCGACGCCGTTGACGATGCCGACCAGGTCGCGGCGGCGGTCGCGCAGCAGTTCCTGCATGCCCATGCCGTAGGTATCGGTCTGGATCTCGTCGGCGTAGGTGACCGACACCGTCGACAGCTTGTCGGCGTGCAGCACGCCGGTCTTGAGAAACGAGAAGCTGCCGTTCTGCAGGTCGCCGGGGTGCAGGTGGGCCTGCTGTTCGCCGAGGCCGAGGCTCTCCAGCACACCGGTGGCGAACGAACCCTGGTAGCCGATGTTGTGGATCGTCAGCAGGGTGCGGGTGCGCCGGAAGAGCCCGTCCCAGGCGTAGAGGGTGCGCAGGTAGAGCGGCAGCAGGCCGGTGTGCCAGTCGTTGCAGTGGATCACGTCGGGCGCCCACTGCAGGCGCTGGCAGGTTTCGAGCACCGCGCGGCTCAGCAGCGCGAAGCGCAGCGGCTCGTCGCCGCCGTCGGTGTAGATGCCGTCGCGGTCGTAGAGTTCGGGGCAGTCGACGAAGTAGACCGGCACTTCGCTGGCGGGCAGCCGGCCGACCTTGATCGAATAGCGCAACGTGCGATTGGGGAAGCGCACGTCGATCGCCCCGGCCGTGGGGTGGTCTTCGACCGCGACGCCGCCGTCGCGGATGCGGCGGTAGAAGGGCACGAACAGGCGCACGTCGTGGCCGGGACCCGCGGCGCCGTCGTCGGCGGCGGTCGGCGGTCGACCCAGCCAGCGACCGAGACCCAGCAGCACGTCGGCGAGGCCGCCGGTCTTCGCGAACGGGGCCAGCTCGGAGGCGGCGAGGGCGAGGCGCAGGGGACGCATGGCGGGGATGTTGGCACGGGCACGTTGGGGTGGCGAGCGG
>DRKG01000038.1 GCA_011051855.1 bacterium
AGCTGCGCCTCGCAACGCGGCCGAGCGACCCGCGCCGGGAACCGGCGAAGCGGCGGCTGCTCGACGTGGTCGCCGAGCTGCGGCGGCTCGAACGGACGGACGAGCACGTGCTGCTGCACATGCCGTCGGCGACCGCGGGTGAGCTGCGGCTCGTCAACGCCTACGCTGCCGCGCACGCCGTGACCTCGGCCGAACTCGGCGACGACGGCGCGATCGCGCGCTGGCGCGAACCGCTGGTGCGCGAACTCACCCGCCCCGACGCCCCGGTCGAGTTCGTCGACGGCACCGCCACCGACCTGTTTGCGGTCGGCGGCTTGCGCATGCGGCTGCGACGCTCCGAGGCGGACGGCGAGCGCCGGATCGACGTGTATCTGGTGCCGGCGGGCGAGCGCCTGCAGTACTTCGAATGCTCGTTCCCAGCGAGCGACGCCGCCGCCGAAGCCGCCATCACGGCCCTGCTGCGCACCTTCGACGGCGCCCGCGAACCGGCTGGCCACACGTTCCCGCTGATCCTGGCGGGCGCCCTCGGCGCACTCGCCGGCATCCTCACCGCGCTGCTGCGCCGGCGGCGCCAGGCGCGGCGGATCCTAGAGAGATCGTAAGTGAGCGATTATCTGGGTTTTCACTGCGTTTTCGATCGCTTTTGATCGATTTCTACAGGACCTCCGGAGGCGTACTTGATTCGCTCACATCCGATCACAAGAATGCCGATTCGCACCGCATTCGATCACATGTGATCCATGCAGATCCAACGGCTGACACCTTCGGCGACGGTCCTCGACGAGCTCGGCAAGCGCCTCACCCGCCTGCGCAAGCTACACCGTCTGTCCCAACAGGAACTGGCCACCGCGGCCGGCATCGGCGTGGCGACCCTGCGCCGCATCGAAGACGGCCGCGACGCCCGCCTCGGTTCGTGGGTGCGGTTGCTGCTGGCTCTCGATCAAGCAGCGGCCGTCGACCAGTTGCTCCCCGAACACACCGGCTCGCCGATGGCCGAGGCCACTGGCCGGAGACGCCGCCGGCCCAAAGCGCCGCCCGCCGACGACGGCGCGGGCTTCCGATGGGGTGACGAACGATGACCACCGCGACGGTGCGACTCTGGGGCACGCCGATCGGCTACGTGTCGATGGAGCACGGCGAACGGTTCGCGCGCTTCGAGTACGACCCCGACTTCGCGTCCGCCGGCATCGAGCTGGCGCCGCTGATGATGCCCGCCGTCGCCGGACGCATCTACCAGTTCCGCGACCTCCCCGAACGCGCCTTCCACGGCCTGCCCGGCCTGCTCGCCGACAGCCTGCCCGATCGCTACGGCAACCGCCTGATCGACGTCTGGCTTGCCCGGACCGGCCGCACACCCGAGCAGTTCCACGCCGTCGACCGCCTGTGCTACACCGGCACGCGCGGCATGGGCGCGCTCGAGTTCGAGCCAGCGACGGCCGGCACGGAACTGCGGGACCGCGCGCTCGAGGTCGAAGAGCTGGTCGAACTGGCGTCGATGGCGTTCGCCGAGAAGGACCGCCTGCACGCCCGCCTCGACGGCGAACACGGCGAGCGGGCACTGCTCGACATCCTCAGCGTCGGCACGTCGGCCGGCGGAGCTCGCGCCAAGGCGGTGATCGCGTTCAACCCCCAGACGAACGACGTGCGCTCCGGCCAGACCTCGCTGCCACCGGGTTTCGAGCACTGGCTGATCAAGTTCGACGGCGTCGCCTTCAACGGCGACTGGGGCATCACCGACCCGAAGGGTTTCGGCCTGCTCGAATACGCCTACTCGCGCTTGGCAGAGCGCTGCGGGGTGACGATGAGCGAGTGCCGGTTGCTGCAGGAGAACGGCCGCAGCCACTTCATGACCCGGCGGTTCGACCGCGACGAGCGCGGCGGCAAACGCTTCGTGCAGACGTTTGCGGCGCTGGGCCACCACGACTACTACGCCAGCGGCCACTGCTCCTACGAACAGTTGTTCTTGTTGATGAAGCAGCTCCGAGTGCCCGCCGCGGCCATGGAACAGCAGTTCCGCCGGGTGCTGTTCCATCTGGTCGGCTGCAACCAGGACGACCACGTGAAGAACTTCTCGTTCGTGATGGACCGCCGGGGCAACTGGGACATCTCGCCGGCCTACGACCTCTGCCATGCCGCCGGCAGCGCGTTCACCCGCCACCACCAACTGAGCATCAACGGCCGCACCCACGGATTCACCAAGGACGACCTCGCCCACCTAGCGGACCACGCCGGCCTGCCGCGCGGTCGCCACTTGCGGCTGCTCGACGAGGTCGTGGCGGCGTTCGCCGGGTTCGAAGAACTGGCAGCCGAACTCGACGTGCCGCCGGAACTGCAGGCGCACGTCATGCGCACGTTGCGCCTCGACTGGCAGTAGGGCGGCCCCGGCCGCACCAGGCGGTCGGGGCCTGCCGGCCGTCGGTCACTCGACGTTGATGTCGATCGCGGCGGTGAGCGAGCCCACCGTCGTGTCGAACGTCACCCACTGACCGTAGAGGTGCGTACCGTTGAGGCCGCCGCCACCGGTGATCGGGATCGGCTGCGTCGCCGCACCGGTCACATCGGTCAGGTGCGCGAACACCGCCAGCGCATCGGTCTCGAGCATGCAGCCCGCGAAGTTCGGGCCGAGCACGGTCCCCAGGTCGAGCGGCAGCAGCGGGAACGTGCCCGCGGAGTAACCGAACGCGATCGCCGAGATCGCCAACGGCTGCGCGCCGCCGAGCGAGATCGCGAACCCCGCGTTGCCGGCCGTGCCATCCGGCGCGCCGTTGGCCGTCAGGGTCGGGGTCCCCGAGCCGCCGGCGCAAGCCGTGCCGTAGTTGGTCGCCGCCGGATTCTCGGTGCCGTTGAACAGCGCCAGCACCTCCGCCGGCGACAGCGCGCGGGTGTAGTGACGGTAGTCGTCCATGTCGTAGTGGTCGGTGTAGATCGACACCGTGCTGGTGTGGTAGCCGACGTGGTATTCACTGTTCGTGCCGGTGTGGGTGCCCGGCGTGAACAGGGTCGGGCCGTCCGGCACGCCGTTCAGGTACCACTCGGCCGTGCCGGCCGAGTCATCGACGACCAGACAGACGTGCTCCCAGACGCCCGGGTTGGCCTGCACGTTGATCGCATTGCTCGTGACGTCACCGATCGAACTGCCGCGGTACCACAGCCCGGTGCCCGCGACGCCGCCGGTGAAGCACCGCCAGTTGCCGCCCGTGCCGCCGAACGCGTAGGCGAGGCTCGTGCCGGTCGCGGTGTTCATGCGCTGCCACCACGAGATCGTCATGCTGCCGCTCTGGTCGAGCGCGTGGCCGGTCGCGACCAGGCCGCTGTTGCCGAGAGCGCCGGTGGCGCCGTCGCCCTTGAAGCCCGCACGGCCGGCGTCGACCTGCCAACCGGCGACGCTCACGGTGGCCGAGGCCGGCGCCGCCGTCGTCGACGCCGCGTTGGCGACTTCGTTGTAGCGAACCTCGTTGAACTGGAACTCGAACAGTTCCGCGCCGGCGGTATTCGA
>DRKG01000039.1 GCA_011051855.1 bacterium
CGCACATCCTGGGTGTTGGGCGGCAGCAGCCACGCCAGGGCACTGTAGTGGTAGCCGGTGTTGCCGTGCGCGATCGGTCCCCAGTGCACGTAGCAGCGCCGGCGGGCGCGGGTCAGCGCGACGTAGCTCAGTCGCACGTCCTCGGCCAGGCGCTCGGCCTCGCTGCGCAGCCAGCCGGGGTCGTCGGCTGGGACCTCGTAGGCGAAGCGGCGCGCGAGTGGATCGCCGTCGCCGCCGGTGACCGCGACGTTCGTCCGCAGCGCCGGGCGGCCGCTCCAGAGGAACGGGCAGAACACGACTTCATACTGTAGGCCCTTGCTGCCGTGCATGGTCAGGATCTGCACCGCGTCCTCGTCGCTTTCGAGGCGCAGCTCGCGGCGCTGGGGGTCGAGGCCGTCGGAGTGGTTGCGTTCGTGGGCGAGCCAGTGCACGAGCCCCTCGGGCGACAGGCGGCGCTGGTGCTCGGCCTGGTGCAGCATCTCGCAAAGCTGCCGCAGGTTGGTCAGGCGGCGTTCGCCGTCACGGCGCGCCAGCAGCCGGCCGGCGACGTCCAGATCCTGGAACAACTGCTCCTTCATCACTACGAAACCGCGGTGCAACCAGAGCTGCCGCCAGCGCTCGATCTGTGCCCACGGTTCCTCGAACCGCTCTGCTTCGCGGCTCATGCGCACCAGGTCGGCGGCGTCGAATCCCCACAACCTGGTGGCCATGGCCGCGCGCACCCGGCGCAGGTCGTTGGGGCGCAGCACCGCGTGCAGCACCCGTTCGAGCTCGACCAGCTCGTCGGTCAGGAACACGTCGCCGGCCTTGCCGATCACCGATACCACCGACGCCGCGCGCAGGTGCTCCTGGACCAGCATCGCGTCGTCGTTGCGGCGGGTCAGCACGGCGATGTCGCGCGGGGCGATCGCGCGCGAGCGATCGCCGTCGCGGAGTCGCACCGGGCCGTCGAGCAGCCGCCGGATCTCGGCGACCACGTCGCGGACGATGCGGGTCCGGGCGTCGTTCGGGTTGATCGACTTGGCCTTGTCCGGATTGCCGATCTCGTACTCGAGCAAGCGAAAGCGCAGCGCGGGGCCGCCTTCGTCGACGAGCAGGTCGTCGGGCCCGGCGTTCGCTTCTATCCGGGGCATGCGGATGCGCGGCTCGACGAACGCGTTCGGGCCGGCGAACAGTTGGTGGACCGCGGCGACCAGATTGCGTGAGCTGCGGAAGTTGCGCGCCAGCGTGCGGCGTTCGACGGCGTCGTCGGCCGCGCGCAGGTAGGTCTGTAGGTCGGCGCCGCGAAAGGCGTAGATCGATTGCTTCGGGTCGCCGATCAGGAACAGCGGTCGGTTGCGGAACGTGTTCGCGAGGATCGCGTACTGGCGTTCGTCGGTGTCCTGGAACTCGTCGATCAGCGCGACCCGATAGCGCTGTCGCAACGAGGCGAGCAGGTGTTCGCGCCGTCGCGGGTCGCACACCGCCGCGTGGCTGCGCGCCAGCAGGTCGTCGAAGGTCGCGAGCGCGCGGTCGCGCTTGTGGCGTTCGAGGCGTGTGTGCATGTGCAGCAGCAACTCGCTGCGCACGTGGTCCTTGACGCGCCGCAGCTCGTTTGTGACCTCCTCGCAGGCCTGGAAGAACGGACGGTCGGTGCGGCCGATGGACTTGCGCTTCAGCCTGCCGCGCAACTGCGACGGCGAGAGCTGGTGGAACAGCCCGAGACATAGCTCCGGATGGTCGTGCAGCGGTTCTGCTTGGCGGGCGAAGTAGTCGCGCACGTCGCCCCTCGTCGGCCCCTTGTTGGCGAGCCACTCGAACGTCGCCAACAGGTCGAGCAGGTCCTCGTCCCAATGGCTCTTGGCGCGGTGCACGGCGGCGCACAGATTGGCGAGGTGCACTGCGGGCTGCGGTTCACTCGGCGTCAGATCCGCGTTCGGGTGGCGCTGCCAATCGCGATACAAGCTGACCAGCGCGTCGGGTTGGAGCGCCATGTGGTGCAGCACGGCGCCGAGCATCGGGCCGTCGTGGCACCGCAGCAGGCGCAGGGCGTCCGCGGCAGCGGCGTGCCAGAGCGGTGCCTCGTCGACGGTGAACTCGAGTTCGAACGGCTCCTCGCTCTCGAAGGCGGCCTCGTCGAGCAAGCGCTTGCAGAACCCGTGAATGGTCATCACCGACGCCTGGTCGAACTCGTCGAGCGCGCGCCGCAGGCGTTGCGCGCCGCGTGTGCCGTGGGCGGCCAGGCTGGCGAAGAACGGATCGGTGTCGCGCTCGCCTTGGCACACCCTGAGCGCCTGCTGCAGTGCCGCACGCAGGCGGTTCTTCAGCTCGTCGGCGGCGGCGACCGTGAACGTCACCACCAGCGCCTGTTCGATGTGCTCGACGGTGCCTTCGAGCAGCATGCGCACCAGCACCCCGGTCAGGGTGTAGGTCTTGCCGGTGCCGGCACTCGCCTCGAGCAGCACGGTGCCCTCGTCGAGGGGAGCGTCCTGCAGCACGAACGCCCGGTAGCCGGCGCCGCTCACGACCGTTCCTCCTGCAGGCAGGCGATCGCGGGCGGCCAGATGTCCGCCGCGATGCGCACGAACTCGCCGTTCTCGCCGTCGGCGAAGGGGTCGCGATCGCGCATGCACAGGGCGATCGCCTGGTCGGAGAGGTCGTAGCGGTAGGCTTGGTTCGGGCGTTGGATCTCGTAGCGGCTCCTGCCGGCGCGCAGCGCCTCGGCGCGATCGGGACGGGGGCCGAGCTTCTCGCCGGCCGCGTTGGAGGCCTGAGGGAAGAACGGCAGCGGGCGGGTGAGTCCCTCGCGATACCAGCGGATCAGCGTGGCGAGGTGGCGCTCGGCCGCGCGGCCGTCCACCTCCTGGTAGCGGCGGCGTTGGTCGCGGAACTGCAGGACCGTGGTCCGGGGCCACGGGGGCGCTTCGTCGCCCGGGTCCGGTTGGCGATGGCGTTGCAGCGCGACGGCGAGGTGCATCACCCAGGTCGAGAGGAGGTCCTGTGGCCGTTGCGAACCGGCGCGCAGCCACAGCAGGTGGTCTTCGGTGAAGCCGTCGAACTCGCCGACCAGTCGCACCGGTGGCGCGTCGGCGGCGAGCGACACGGTGACGTCGATCGCTCGCGCGTGGGCCTCTGCGTGCTGCCGCGCGGCGCGCAACAGCGGTTCGACCTCGGTGCGGAGTTGCTGCCACGCGGCCTCGCCGTGGGCGCCGACCGGCAGCACGCCTTGCTGGCGCACGCGCGCGAAGGCATTGTCGGGCTCCGGCTCGCCGCGTTGGGCGCGCTGCACCAGCGCTTGCTGCAACTGCCAGCGGCTCCGGTTGTCGACCACGAACGGCTCGTCGTCGCCGATGTCGTCGTCGTCGTCTTGCACCAGCACCTGCAGCGTGCGCGTCAGGAAGTGCCGGCAGGGGTTCGCCCAGAACGTCAGCAGGTCGTCGAGCGCGATCGTGTCGTCGTCGTCGGGCGGCGCACCCAGCGTCTCGTGGGGCTTGCACCAAGGCGAAGGCGGCGTGGCAGAGCGCGCGGGCGGATCGAGGAGGCTGAAGGTGAACAGGCGCGGGTCGCGACCGTCGTGGTAGCGCGGGCTCCACGGCTGCAGCGGGTGGGTGACGGCGACCAGTTCGCGCGGCGTGCGCGCGTCGTCGGTGACGCACGTGCGGTCGACGTGGTCGAGCAGCTCACTGAGCACGACCGAGGGCGCGCCTTCGCTGTTGTCCTTCGCCGAGTGGCCGACGAAGGTCAGGTGTAGGCGGTCGCGCGCCGCCAGCAACAGGTCGAGGAACAACTGGCGGTCGTCGAGGCGCCGGCTGCGGTCCCCGGGCCGGGGTTTGGCGGCGATCAGGTCGAACGGCAGCGGCCGGTCGCGCCGCGGGAACGATTCGTCGTCGAGGCCGCACAGGAACAGGCAGCGCACCGGCACCGCGCGCATCGGCCGCATCGCGGCGATGGTGATCGAGCCACCGAGGAATCCGCGCGACGGCGCACCTTGGGCGAGCGCATCCAGAAGCCAGGTGCGCACGACCGGCAGGCCGACCGCGGTGCGGTGCTCGGCGAGCTGCGCCGTCCGCCGCAGGTCGGCCA
>DRKG01000040.1 GCA_011051855.1 bacterium
AGCTGCGCTACGACCTGTTCTACATCAAGAACATGGGACTTCTGTTCGATCTTGGCATCATGCTGCGCACGGTGTCGGTGATCCTGCGCGGCACCGGCGCCCGCTGACCGCAGGCGCGCACGACGACGACACATCATGACCAAGATCCTGGTAGCGGACGATCTCGGCGCAGAAGGCATGGCGATGCTGCAGGCTTGCGGCGACGTCACCGTCAAGACCGGCATGGACGAAGCGACGCTGCGCGCGACCTTGCCCGGTCACGAGGTGCTGGTGGTGCGCTCGGCGACCACCGTGACCCGAACCAGCCTGGAACTGGCCGACGACCTGGCGCTGGTCGGCCGCGCCGGCATCGGCGTCGACAACATCGACGTGGCTGCGTGCACCGAGCGCGGCATCGCGGTGATGAACACGCCCGAAGCCAACTGCGTGACCACCGCCGAACACGCCGTCGCCCTGCTGATGAGCCTGGCGCGCAACATCCCGGCGGCCGACGCGTCGGTGCGCGCCGGCAACTGGGAGAAGTCGAAGTTCCTCGGCGTCGAACTGCAGGACAAGCAGCTCGGCGTGATCGGGCTCGGCCGCATCGGCCGCGTCGTCGCCGACAAGTGCCGCGGCCTCGGCATGACGATCGCAGCCTACGACCCGTTCGTGACCCAGGCGAACGCCCCCGAAGGCGTGCGCATGCTCGACCTCGACGAGCTGTTGGCGAGCAGCGACTTCGTCAGCGTGCACGTTCCGCTGCTCGACGAGACCCGCCACCTGCTCGACAAGGAACGCTTGTTCCGGATGAAGCCCGGCGCGCGCCTGGTGCACGCAGCCCGCGGCGGCATCGTCTGCGAGCAGGGCCTGGTGGCGGCGTTGACCGAGGGACACCTCGCCGGCGCCGCCCTCGACGTGTTCGAGCACGAACCCTTGCCCGCGGACAGCCCGCTGCGCTCTCTCCCCAACCTGGTGCTGACACCGCACCTCGGGGCCAGCACCAAGGAAGCCAAGCGCAACGTTTCGATCGACATGGCGCGGCAGATCGAGCTCGCGATCCACAAAGGCGTGGTGTTGAACGGCGTCAACGTCGCGCGCATTTCGCCGGCCGACGCCGCCCAGGTCGGCCCCTACATGGACCTGGCGCGCAACCTCGCGTCGCTGCTGACGCAGACGTTCGACGGCCCGTTGGTTTCCCTGCGCCTGACGGTGCAAGGCGGCGTGCCGGCGAGTGCACACCGCGCACTGACGGTCGCGATGCTCGCCGGAGCCCTGAAGCCGTTGGTCTCCGGCCCGGTCACCCCGGTCAACGCCGAGCGCATCGCCAACGAACGCAACGTGCGCACCCACTGCACCGCCTCGACCATGAAGCGCGACTTCATGAGCCTGCTGCGGGTCGAGGCCGTGATCGGCGACACCCGCCACGCAGCCAGCGGCACCGTGCTCGGCCACCGACACGGGCGCCTGGTCGAACTCGACGACTACATGATCGACGCGATCCCGGAAGGACCGATGCTGCTGACCTTCCACCGCGACGAGCCGGGCGTGGTCGGCAAGCTCGGCACGCTGCTCGGCGAAGGCGGCGTCAACATCGCGCGCATGCAGATCGGCCAGAGCAAGGACCGCGCGGTCGCGCTCGGCATCCTCAACCTCGACGGCGATCCCGGCGAGCAACTGCTGGCGAAGGTCAAGGCGCTGCCGCCGATCGACGACGCGCGCCTGGTGCGCTGATGGGCCCGCCGTTTCGAGCCGTCTATTTCGACTGCGACTCGACGCTGTCGTCGATCGAGGGGGTCGACGAGCTGCTGGCTTTCGCCGACCCGGCGCTGCGCGCCGAGATCGCCGAGCTCACCGAACAGGCGATGAACGGCAGCCGGCCGTTGGCCGAGGTCTACGAGACCCGACTGGGCCGGCTGGCACCGCGCCGGGAGCAACTGCACACGGTCGGCGAGGCCTACGTCGACCACCTGGTCGCGGACGCCGCCGCCACGATCCGCGCGTTGCAGTTCCTCGGCAAAGAGGTCGGCATCGTCTCCGGCGGCCTGCTGGCGCCCGTGCAGCACCTGGCGCGCCACCTGGGGGTCGACCTCGCGGCCGTGCACGCGGTGCCGCTGCTGTTCGACGACGACGGCAACTACCGCGACTTCGACCACGGCTCGCCGCTGTGGCGCAACGGCGGCAAGGTGCCGGTCGTGCAAAGCGTGCCGGAGCACCACCGGCCGCTGGCGTTCGTCGGCGACGGCATCACCGACCTGGAGACCGCGCCGCACGTCGACCGCTTCGTCGGCTTCGGCGGCGTCGTCGCCCGCGACGCGGTGCGCGCCGGTGCCGAGTTCTTCACCGACCGACCGACCCTGGCGGCGGTGCTGCCGCTGCTACTGAGCGATGCCGAACTGGCCCGACTCGCGGCCGAGGCCGAGTTCGCGCCGTTGCTTTCGGCGGCCAAAGCATGATGCTGCACGCATGGGCGACCACCCCGTGCTGTTCATCCCCGGCCCGACCGAAGTCGACGACGAGCTGCGGCAGATCATGGCGATGCCGCTGCTCGGCCACCGCGACCCGAAGTTCGTCGCCACCGTCGCCGACGTGTGCGAGAAGCTGCGGCCGCTGTTCCTGACCGCGCAGAATGCGGCGTTCGAGACCTGCCCGGGCACCGCGTTGATGGAGGCCGGCATCCGCAACCTGGTGCCGCGCGGCGCGCGCACGCTACACCTGATCGGCGGGGCGTTCGGCAAGCGCTGGCACAAGATCAGCGCCGCCTGCGGGCGCGACGCCGAGGCGTTCGAGGTCGAGCTGGGCCGGGCGCACGACCCGCAGGCCCTCGCCGAGCGGCTGCGGCGCGGTCCCACCCCGGCGGCCGTTTGCATCACCCACAACGAGACTTCGACCGGCGTGATCCAACCGCTCGCCGAACTGGCGGCGAGCGTGCGCGAACACGCCCCCGACGCCATGGTGATGGTCGACGTCGTCACCAGCCTCGCCGGCGCCGAACTGCGCTTCGACGACTGGCGGCTCGACTGGGCGTTCGCCGGCACGCAAAAGTGCCTCGCGCTACCGCCGGGCCTGGGCGTCTACGCGGTCAGCGACCGCGCGCTCGCACGCGCCGCCGAGGTCGAGGAGCGCGGTTTCCTGCTCGACCTGGTCCAGGCCGTGCCCGACACCACCAAGGGCAAGCCGACCGCGACCCCGTGTGTGCCGCTGGTCTACGCCCTGCAGCACCAGCTCGACCGCATCGCCGCAGAAGGGCTCGAGAACCGCTGGCGCCGCCATCGGGAACTGCGGGCGACCTCGCTGCGCTGGGCGGCGGAGCGCGGCTTCACTCCGTTCGTCGCCGACGAGGCAGCGCGTTCGCCGACGGTGAGCTGCATCGACGCCAACGGCGCCGACGTCGAGGCACTCGCCCGACGGGCGGCGGCCGCCGGCTTCAAGATGGACAAGGGCTACGGCGGCCTGAAGGGCAAGGCGTTCCGCATCGGGCACATGGGAGACCACGACCAGGCGCGGCTGGAGACCTTCCTCGCCGCGCTGTGAGCCGGGAGTTGGAAACCGGAACGCCTCGGACTAAAGCCTCGACGACATGAACCAACTGAAGACGATCCTGCTGCTCGGCGCCCTGTCCGCGCTGCTGGTCACCATCGGCGGCCTGATCGGCGGCGGCGCCCTCTACGTGTTCCTCGCCATCGCGGTGCTGATGAACGTCGGCTCCTACTTCTACTCCGACAAGATCGTACTGCGCATGAGCCGCGCGCGGCTGATCGAGCGCGAGCAGGCCCCGGCACTGTTCTCCATGGTCGAAGAGCTGGCGCACGCTGCCGGCCTGCCGATGCCGCGGGTCGCGGTCGTGCCCGACCCGACGCCGAACGCGTTCGCCACCGGTCGCAACCCCGCCAACGCCGTGGTCGCGGTCACCGAGGGGCTGATGCGCATCACCAGCCCGCGTGAGCTGCGCGGCGTGATCGCGCACGAGCTGGCGCACGTCAAGCACCGCGACACGCTGGTCGCGACCATCGCCGCTGCCGTGGCCACCGCCATCACCTTCATCGCCAACATCGTGCAGTGGAGCGCGGTTTTCGGCGGCGTGGCGCGCGACGACGACGGCGACGGCGGCTTCGGCGCCCTGCTGATGGCGCTGCTGGCGCCGATCGGCGCGACCATGATCCAGATGGGCATCAGCCGATCGCGCGAGTTCATGGCCGACGAGTTCGCGGCCCGACTGACCCGCGACCCGGACGGCCTCGCCGACGCGCTCTCGCGTCTGCAGAGCCATGGCCGGGAACTGCTCCGGCGCGGCGCGCGGCCGATGGAACCGGTCACGACCAGCCTCGCGATCGTCAACCCGCTCGCCGGCCTGCGCGGCCGAGGAGCCGGCCTGGCCAACCTGTTCTCGACCCACCCGCCGATCGAAGAACGCATCCGCCGCCTGCGCGCGATGCAGGTCTGATCCGGCCGGCGGCCGCCCCCGGCACCACCGGCTTTTCCGCGGCGGCTCGCTGCACCGCACCCTCGCGGATAGGCTGCCGCCATCGATCTGCTCGACGACTACCTGACCAGCCTGCGGCACGAGCGCCGCAAGAGCCCGGCGACGCTGCGCGCCTACGGCACCGACCTGCGGTTGTTCCGGTCCTGGCTCGCCACGCAGGGCCGCGACTTCGCCGACGCATCGCGATCGTTGGTGCGCCGCTACCTGGTCGAGCTCGAAGAGCAGGGCCTCGCCCCGACCAGCGTGCAACGCAAGCTGGCGAGCGTGCGCGGCCTGTTCGCCTGGCTGCACCGGGAAGGCCACGTCGAGCACGATCCGGCCAAGCTCCTGAAGGGCCCCAAAGCGCCCCGCCGGGTGCCCCGCTTCCTGACCGCGCCCGAGGTCGACCGCCTGCTCGCCCAGCCGTTCGACGATTCGCCTCAGGGGCTGCGCGATCGCGCCATCCTCGAGGTGCTCTACTCGACCGGCTGCCGGGTCAGCGAGTGCGCGACGATGGAACTCGGCGCGCTCGATCTCGACGAAGGCATCGTGCGGGTGCTCGGCAAGGGCGGCAAGGAACGCCTCGCGATGCTCGGCCAGCCAGCGCTCGCCGCGATCGCCGCCTGGCTGCCGGCGCGCCGCCAGTTGCTGCGCAACAACCGCCGCACCGACCGCGGACACCTGTGGCTGAACCGCACCGGCGGCCCGCTGTCGGCGCGCTGGATCTTCCACACCGTGGTCACGCGCGCGCGGGCCGCCGGGCTCTCGACCCGCCTCACGCCCCACGGCCTGCGGCACTCCTTCGCCACCCACCTGCTCGACCGCGGCGCCGATCTGCGCACCGTGCAGGAGCTGCTCGGCCATGCGCGCCTGGTCACGACCGAGATCTACACGCACGTGTCGATCGGCCGCCTGCGCGAAGTCTACGACCACGCCCATCCACTGGGCCGCGCGGGGATCGAGGTCCCGCAGCAGCACGGGCAAGCGGATCAGTAGTTCGGCCGGTAGGCCGCCCACATCTTCGCGTGCCAGTCGACCCAACTCCGGTGCCAGGCTTCGGTGTGCTCGACCTGCTGGTAGCGGTCGACGTAGTCGAACCACGCCGGGTGGTGCCAGGCATCGACCAGTCCCATCACCCGCGCAGTCAGGCACTGCGCCGCCCACGCGTTGGCGGTGCAGCAGCGGCGGTAGGGATTGCCTTCCCAGCTCGCGTCATCGCGCTCGGGGCTGTCCGCGTGGGCGAACCCCCACTCGGGCAGGCCCTCGTCCCGAGCCGTGTAGTTGCCGTAGCCCCAGTTCCACTCGTCGTCGCCGGTGCGTTCGACGTAGAACGTCTCGGCATCCTCGGCGAAGTAGCCGCCATCGCCCCCCGCCTGCTTCGGCTTCGACACGAACTCGCGCCCGATCGCGAGCATCTGCTCGTCGTGCAGCACGGCTCCGGCGACGAGGATCGGCAGCTTGCGGCCGTGGCCGTGGCCGCCGAGACCGCGCCAGCGGCACCCGGCGCGCAGCTTGGCGTGGTTGTCGATGCCGAGCTGCACGAAGCGCACCAGCAGCTCGCGTTTGCGCGCCTTCGGCAGGTCGAGGTTCAGCATCAACCCGGCGCTGCCGACCAGCGCGCCGATGTCGCGGCCGTAGTCGGGCATGTTCTCGAGCGGGTGCATGTAGCGGGTGACCCAGGCTGGGGCCGTATCGAGCCACAGCCGCTCGAAGCGCGCCGCGACCGCCTCGATCAGCGGCAGATCGCCGACCGGCCGCAACCGGCGCAGCACCCGGAAGTCGAGATCGGCCGCGCGATGCTGCACGGCCTTGTCCCCCTTCACGTAGGGCGGCCGGAACGCATCGGGCGCCGGCCTCTCGGCGACGCGGGTCAACACCGCCGCACTGCGCAGCACCGGTGGATCCTTCGCCTGCTTGCGGCTCGCCACCGACACCAGGCTCTGGCCCGGCAACAGCCGCAACGGCCTCTGCTTGGACACATCGCGCGCCACGTTCAGCCGCGCGACGTAGCGGTCGCCGGTGCCTTCGCCATAACCATGCGAATCGAAGCCCTGCGCCTCGGTCGATGGGTCCGGGTCGACCATCGAGCCGTTGACGACGCGCCCGTCGACGACCGCACACTGCGGCGAGATCGCGACGATGCGCACCGGCCCGAGCACCCACGGATCGCCGTTGCAGAACTCGCCGACGACGCACGCGCGATCGAACGTCCACTCGATGCCGTGCCGTTCGACGACCCGCTTCTTCACCGGCAACCCTTCGGGGTCGCCGACCGGAATCGCCATCGCCTGCTGCGTCGCCGGCGCGCCGTCGAACGCCATCGACAGGGCGAACGCCACCACCCACCTGCGCTGAGGTCTCACGCCGGAAGCGTAGCCGGTCGCGGCGCGCAACGGCGCACCTTATGCTCCGAACTCGACGACCTCGACCGGCCCGCCCCATGCCCCACCCGCGCGCAAAGCTTCTCGACTCCTTCGCCCGCCACCGCTGCTCCGCGATCCTGCGCACCGCCGACGCACGTGCGGTACGGCCGGCACTCGACGCCGCCATCGCCGGCGGCTTCCGCATCGTCGAAGTGACGATGACCACGCCCGGTTGCCTGGACGAGATCACCGCCCTGCGCGAACGCGGCGGCCTCACCGTCGGGGCCGGCACCGTATTGACCGTCGACGACGCCAAGAACGCGATGGCCGCCGGGGCACAGTTCCTGGTCTCGCCAGTCACCGATCCGCAGGTGATCACGTTCTGCCGCCAGCACGACCTGCTGTCGGTGCCGGGTGCGCACACGCCGACCGAGATGATGCTGGCGCACAAGGCCGGCGCCGATCTGGTCAAGCTGTTCCCTGGGCCGGCCGGCGGCCCCGCGTTCCTTCGCGCGCTGCGCGGCCCGATGCCGTTCCTGCGCGTGTTCCCGACCAACGGTGTCGCCGAAGACAACTGCACCGACTGGCTCGCCGCCGGCGCCTTCGGCCTCGGCTTCGTCGGCTCGCTGTTCGATCCGAACGACCTGCAGGCGGGCCGCTTCGATCGCATCGAGGCCCGCGCCGCCCGCATCGTCGCCAAGGTGCACGCCGCCAGCCAGACGCCGACCCCCCAGGTCCAGAGCGCGCCGTGATCGCGCTGCAAGCCGAACTCGCGTCCGAGTGGTACCTGCTGCTCGGTTTCCTCGCGCTGTGCGCCGGGCCTCTGATGGTCTGGGCGCTGCGCGCGAACGTCGCCTCGACGGTCGCGCTCGACAGCTTCTGCCTGATCACGATCAGCGGCTTCGCGCTGCTGCACCTGCTGCCGGAATCGGCCGAACAGGCGGGCTGGCTGGTCCTGCCCCTGGCGCTGCTCGGATTCGTGCTACCGTCGGTCGCCGAACGCACCCTGCACCACGGCCACGCCGGCATGCGCCGCACGGCGATCCTGCTGGCGGCCTTCGGCATCGCCGCCCACGCGGCCCTCGACGGGTTGTTCCTCGAAGCCGGCGGCCACGCGCACGACCACCACGGCCACGCGGCCAGCCACGAACTGACCGCCTGGGCGGTGATCCTGCACCGCATTCCCGAGGGCCTCGGCATCTGGTGGATCGTGCCCCGCACGCTCGGCCTGCGCGCGGCCGTGCTGGTCACCGCGACCAGCGTCGCCGGGACGCTGGTCGGCTACTACCTCGGCAGCCAGGTGCTGACCGAAGACTCGCAGAGCGCGCTCGCGCTGCTGCAGTCCCTGCTGGTCGGGTCGCTCCTGCACGTGGTGCTGCACTCCCACGTCCCGGCACCGAAGAACGAACGGCTGCTGAAGCCTGCCTCGGTCGGCGGCGCGGCGTTGGGCATCGCCGTGTTGTGGTTCGTCATCCACGACCACTTCCCCGCCCACGAGCACGGGGGCCCGGCGACGGTGTTCGTGCGGTTGACGCTCGAATCCGCGCCAGCACTGCTGCTCGCCTATCTGTTGGTCGGACTGAGCCACGCGTTCCTGCCGACCGACTGGTTCGCGCACATGACCCGCGGGCCCAAACTCGTTCAAGCGCTGCGCGGCGTCGCCGTCGGGCTGCCGCTGCCGGTGTGCTCGTGCGGGGTCGTGCCGATCTACCGCGAGCTGATCCACAAGGGAGCGGCGATCGCGGCCGCGGTGGCGTTCCTGATCGCGACGCCCGAACTCGAACTCGCGGCGGTCACGCTGACCTTCCGCCTGATGGGCGGCGAGATCGCATTGGTGCGCATCGCCATGGCGGCGGTGCTGGCGCTGGGCGTCGGCATGCTGGTGGCGTCGTTTGCGTCAGGCCGACCGAAGCAAGCGCCAGCCGCTGCCGACTGCTGCGCGCCCCCGGCGGCGCCGCCGGGCGGCCTCGGTGCGCGAATGCTCGAAGCGCTGCGATTCGGCTTCGGACCGGCCGTCGACAGCACCGCGACCTGGATCCTGACCGGCCTGCTGCTGTCGGCGATGCTGATGCCGTACGTCGACCGCGACTGGATCGCCGCGTTGCCGGCCGGCGTCGACGTGCCGGTGGCGGCCCTGCTCGGCCTGCCGCTCTACGTCTGCGCGACCGGCAGCACGCCGCTCGCCGCGATGTTGCTGGTGCAGGGGCTGTCGCCGGGCGCGGTGCTGGCGCTGCTGCTGACCGGCCCGGCGACCAACGTCACCACGTTCGGCGTGCTCGCCCGTCTGCACGGCCGCCGATTCGCGGCCGCGTTCGCGGTCGCCATGTGGCTCGGCGCGGTCGGGCTCGGCTACCTCGCCAACCTCCTCGTCGAGGTGCCGCCGATGCCGGCGTTCGGCGCCGATGCCCACGCGTCGACGAGCGCGTGGATCTGGCTGTGGACGCTCGCCGCGCTGTTCCTGTGGTCGCTGCTGCGCCAGGGCGTGCGGCCGTTCCTCGAACGGTTGTTCGAGAGCCCGGCCAACGCCGACGAAGACGGCGGCCACGAACACGAACCCGCCCCACCCGAACAAGGCCACGGCTGCTGCGGGCACTGACCATCGCGCGTCAGCTCGCCGTCTGGACGAGACTGGGCGATCGCGCCGCGGTGGGCTACCTTCCCGGCGTGGCTCTCACCATTGTCACGGGATACCGGCTAGAGGATCTGTTCGACGCGTTGGTCGAACGGCTGGCCGCGCCCGCGAGCGACCCGCTGGCGAACGAAACCGTGCTGGTGCCCGGCCAAGGCATCGCGCGCTGGCTCGAACTCCGGCTCGCCGAACGGCTCGGCATCGCCGCCGGTATCGAGATGCCGTTCCTGTCCAGCTACCTGCAGACGCTGTGCGCCGCGCCGGACGACGCCGGCGACCGCTTCCGGCGCGACGTGCTGGTGTTCCGGCTGTGGCGGATCCTGTCGGAGGCGCAGACGCAAACAGGCCCGGATGGCGACCCTCCGTTCGGCCCGGCCTCGGCCTACTGCCGGGGCGACGACCTCGGCGTCAACAAGCTGCAACTCTGCCTGCGCCTCGCCGCCCGCTTCGACGATTACCAGCTCTACCGGCCCGATCTGCTGCAGGCGTTCGCCGCCGGCGACGACCGCCGTGCGCTGTCGCCGCACGCGCCCTGGCAGGCGCGCCTGTGGCGAGCCCTGCTCGAAGACGCCGGGTTGGGGCGGCCGCCCTCCCGACACCGGCGCAAGCACCGCGACGACCTGACGCCCCCGTTGTTTTCGGACTTCGAGCGCGACGACGCCGCGCCGGCGGCCGGCGACCGGGCCCACCGGCTCGCGACCCTGAACCGCCGACTCGACGACGACGACTGGTGCCGCCAATACCTGCCGGAACGCCTGTTCGCGTTCGGCGTGACCACCGTGCCGCAGGCCTTCCTCGAACTGCTCCACCGGATCGCCGAACGGCTGCCGGTGCACCTGTTCGTGCCCCAGCCGACGCCGCACTACACCGGCGACCTGCGGCAACGTGGCACTACGGCCGGCGAGCACGCCTTGCTGGCCCGCTTTGGCGCCGAGAGCCGCGATTTCCAGGGCATGCTGCTCGACCTCGAAGACCGCGGACCGGTCGAACACATCGACCTCGTCGACCTGAGCGACGACCCACCGCCGACGTCCCTGCTGCAGTGCCTACAGCGCGACCTCGTGCACGCCTACGACCGCGGCAGCGGTGCTGCCGGGCGCTTTCGGCTGCGTCCCGACGACGCATCGCTGCGGGTGCACGACTGCCACAGCCCGGAGCGCGAACTCGAGGTCGTGCGCGACCAGATATGCCGCGCCTTCCGCGACGATCCGAGCCTGGAGGCGCGCGACGTCCTGGTGTTGGTGCCCGACATCGACCAGTACGCGCCCTACGCGCACGCCGTGTTCGGTCCGCTCGCCAACCGACTGCCGTTCCACCTCGCCGATCGCCACCCGGCGCGCGAACTGCCCATCTGCCGCGCGCTGCTCCACGTGCTCGAACTCGCCGATTCGCGCCTCGGGCGCGACGAGGTGCTGCACCTGCTCGACGATCGGGCCGTGCAGCGGCGCTTCGGCCTGTTCGCGGGTGACGTCGACACCCTGCGCCACCTCTGCCGGACGGCCGGGATCCGCTGGGGCCTCGATGCCGACAGCCGCCGCGAACGCTTCGATCTGCCGCCGTTCGACGACAACGCCTGGCAATCGGGCCTCAGACGCCTCTTGCTGGGCACGCTGACCGGCCCGACCGAGCAACTGGTGCTCGGCCACCTGCCGCTCGCCGATACCACCGAGTCGCGCGGCGAACTGCTCGCCCGCTTCCTGACGTTCACCCGCACCTTGTTCCAGGCGATCGACGGCCTGCAGGAGCCGCGCCCGCTCACCGACTGGGCCGACCGCATCGAAGAGCTGATGGCGGCGCTGTTCGCCCCCGCAGGCAGCGGTGCGGACGACGGTCTGCGCCACTTGCAGCGCTGCATGGCCGACCTGCGGCGGACGGCGCAGCTCGCCGA
>DRKG01000041.1 GCA_011051855.1 bacterium
CGGACGCGGACGGGCCGACCTGGGGAAACCCCTCATGCAGTCGGCCGGCGCAGCAGCCGAAGGGTCCGGAGCAGCCGCTCGTTCCCCCGCTTGGCTGCAGGTTGCTTGACAAAGAGGTTCGCAGCGCGCCGCTCAAGTCGGCCGCGGGAAGGCGCCGATGGCAAGGGAACTTGGAGAGGTCCCCCCCGATGGCACAAGCCGCCCGATTCCCGTTGCCGACGCCGGAGATCCACGTGTGGGTCGCCTACCTGACGGCGCGCTGCAACTTCGCTTGCGACTACTGCATCCAGAAGCCGCGCATGATCCCCGGCCAGCGCCGCAAGCCGTGGGGGCGCTACCGCGAACTGACCGGCCGCCAGTGGGTCGACGCGCTCAACGCGTTCCCCGTGCGGCCCGAGCACCCGCTGATCCTGACCGGCGGAGAGCCCTCGCTGCACAAGGACTTCGCCTTCATCGCCAGTCGCCTCGACGGCTACGAGCTCGACATGACGTCGAACCTGACGTTCGACATCGACGCGTTCGCCCGCGAGATGCGCGCGCACGGCAAGACCTTCAAGACCAGCTTCCACACCTACCACCCACAGTTCCTCAGCCCGGAGAAGTGGCTCGACCAGGCCGAGCGCCTGCGCGACAGCGGCATCGTCGAACAACCGACCTTCTCGATGGTCAACCTGCAGCGCTTCCCGCACTTCCGCAGCGACGAGCACGACGCCAACATGCGCCGCATGATCGAACTCGCCGATCGCCGCGGACTGGTCTACCAGTTCAACGAGTTCCGCGGCACCCACATGGGCGAAGGCTTCAACCGCGAGCACAAGTACCGCATCGAGTGCACCAGCGCCTGGGTCAACATCGACCCCGAGGGCTCGGTCTACAACTGCCAATACCACCTGACCGAACGGCGCAACTCGTTCGGCAACATCCTCGACGTCGGCTCGCTGCGCCCGCTGCCGGCGTTCGGCGAGTTCTTCGCCTGCAGGGACTTCGGCTACTGCGACCCGTGCCACGAGAACAGCGGCCACGGCGCCTTCCGCGACGAGCACGGCCGCGTGTTCCGACGCACAGACGACGACGCGCGCGTCTACCTCGAGTGGATGGAACCGCCGGCGATGCGCGCGATCGCCCGCCGATACTTCGCGCAGGGTGACTTCGAGGAAGCCGAATACGCGCTGTTGTGCGCGATCAAGAAGCAGCGCGACGGCCAGAGCAACGACGGCGAAACCTGGGCAGACCTCGGCGTCACGCTCTACGAACTCGGCAAGAAGAAGCAGAGTCTGGCGGCACTGCTGCACGCGATCGAGTCCGGCGTGACCCGCACGGAAACCGTCGCCAGCGCCTTGGTGGTGGCACGCGAACTGGCGCTCGTCGACCACGCGCGCCAGGTGATCTTGCGCCGGGTCCCGGCCCAGTTGCTGGCCCCGATCGAGCGCGCGCTCGACGAGCTGCGCCCGGCCGATCCGCTCGCGACGACGGCGCCCCGCGGAGCCTGACCTTGCGCATCTTGGTCGACTACCAGGGCGGTTGGGGGCTCGGCGATCTGCTGTGCAGCGACCCGATGATGGGCGGCCTGGTCGAACGCTTCGGCGCGGACACGCGCATCTGGGTGAACGGCCACGCCGGCAACGTGCTGCACAACCCGCTGGTCGAGGGGCCTGCGCACGCCGGCCAGACGTTCGACCACACCGTCGAGGTCAAGCTGTTCACGCACATGCCGGCCACCGACTACGCCCGCCTCGAAGCGATGCCGAGCCTGATCGACCACATGTGCAGCTACGCGGGCGTCACGCCGCGCGACCGCCGCCCGCGGCTGCACCTGGACGATGGCGACCGCGCCGTGCTCGACCGCATCCCGCTGCTGCAAAGGCCGCGCATCGCGATCTGCCCGGACTTCGTCGACCCGCTGCGCCACTGGCCGGTCGAGCGCTGGCGCCTGGTGGCGGCGGCACTGCACGACGCGGGCGCCCAGGTGCTGGTGATCGGTAGCAAGGACCGACTCGGGGTCGGCACCGACCTGGTCGGCAGGCTGACGATGCGCGAGACCGCCGCCGTCCTGACCGCCTGCACGCTGTTCGTCGGCAACAACTCGGGCCCGTTCCACTACGCCCAGGCGGCCGGATTGCCGTGCGTCACGCTGTTCTCGCTCGCCACCCCCGAACGCTTCTACCACCCCGGCAGCCGGGTCTACCCAGTGCGCGCCGAAGGCCTGCCGTGCCTCGAATGCATGACGCGCTGCTTTGCCGCCATGCAGCAGAGCGGCTGCACCGCCGCTCCGCCGGGCCGCTGCATGACCGACATCGACGTGACCACGGTGCTGGAGACGATCGACACCGCGCTGCGCGAGGCCGCGCGGGTCCCCGCCACCTTCTGAGGCAAGCGATCGGCTATTCGCCCTCGGGCACCCTCTTGGCAGTCGAAACCAGGTGCAGTTCGGCCAGTTGTTCCGGCGTGACCACGTTCGGCGCCTGCGCCATCAGGTCGACCGCCATCGCCGTCTTCGGGAACGCGATCACGTCGCGGATGCCCTCGCGCCCGAGCGCCAGCGCGACCATGCGGTCGAGGCCGAGCGCGATGCCACCGTGCGGCGGCCCGCCGTAGCGATACGCCTCGAGCATGTAGCCGAAGTTGCGCTCCTGCTCTTCTTTGCTGATGCC
>DRKG01000042.1 GCA_011051855.1 bacterium
GAACTGCCGTTCCAACGCGGCGTCGTCGTCGCCGACGACATGCACCTCGTCGGCGCCGCACGAGCGCGCGAGCGGCGCCAGGTCGGGGTCGCGCACGATCGCCGCAATGGTGAAACCGCCCCGCAGCGACGCTAGCGACGCCACCACCAGCATGCCCAGCCGGCGCGGTCCGAGCACCGCGATGCGCTCGCCCGGCCGCGGCGCAATGGTGGTGACTGCCTGCAGAGCCGCCGCCAGCGGTTCGACCAACACCGCATCTTCATCGCCGATGTCGTCCGGCACGGGCACGCAAGCACCGACCGGCGCCAGGATCCACGGCCCGAAGCCTCCCGGCAGCCGATCGATGCCCAGCGTCACCCGATCGGGGCAATGCGTCGCGAGCCCGGCTCGGCAGATCGCGCAATCGTGCGGCACGCCGCGCGCCAGATGCGAGGCGTTGATCTCGACGACGAAGCGCCGACCACCCTCATCGACGGCGACGACCTCGTGACCGATGACCTGCGGCAGGTCGAACGGCAGCAGGTGGCGCGCCAAGTCCGTCGAACAGACTCCACATCGCATCACCCGCAGTGGGCGAAAGCCTGGGCCGAGCGACAGCAGCGGCGCGCCGTCGCGCACGACTTCGAAGCCGCGTTCGGTCGATCCGCGCACCCGGTAACCCGCCCGCACGAACGTGCGATCCCGGCGGTAGTCGAGCGCTTCGTAGGTGAGGTCGATCAAGATTCGAGTTCGCCGGGGCCGTCGCCGACGTGCAGCAGATCGAACTCCGGTTCGACGCCGAAACGTTCGTGGAACACCCGGCCGACGTGCTCCGTGACCTGCCCGCTGCTACCCGGCTCGATCAGCGCAATCGCACAACCGCCGAACCCGGCCCCGGTCAGTCGCGCGCCGAACACCTCGTCACACGCGCGCGCCGCATCGGTGATCACATCGAGTTCCGGACAACTCACGGCGTAGTCGGTCGCCGTCGACCGGTGGCTGGCATCCAACGCCGCTCCAAGCCCCCGGTAGTCACCCGCCCGCAATGCCGCGGCACCATTGGCGATGCGCTTCATTTCGGTGACGACGTGTCGCGCCCGCAGATACAACACCTCGTCGAGCACGTCGCGGCATGCCTCGAGGTCGGCCTCCGAATAGGCCGCCAGATGCGGAAGATCGCGCACCCTGTCCCGCAACACCGCGTGCGCGGCGGCGCATTCCGCCACTCGTTCGTTGAAGCGGGTGTCCGCCAGAGCGCGCGGCTTGCGCGTGTCCATCACCAGCACTTCGCAGCGCGCCGGGTCGAATGGCACGTGCTCCCAGCGCGGGCCCGCGCAGTGCAGCCACAGCACGTGGCCGGGTAGGCCGAGCGCGGACGCATACTGGTCCATGATCCCACAGCGCACGCCGACGAACTCGTTCTCCGCCGTGTGAGCGAAGCGGGCGAGGCGCTCGCGTTCGAGCCCGGCATCGTGCAGCGCGTCGAGAGCCAACGCGGTGGCCACCTCGATCGCCGCCGACGACGACATGCCGGACGCCATCGGCACATCGCCGGCGTAGACGGCCTCGAAACCCTTGTCGGTCTCGATCTCGCGGCGGAACTCACGCCAGATGCCGAGCGGGTAGGCGGCCCAACCCCACGCGCGTCTCGCCCGGGTGCCGATGTCCGCCGTTCGCAGGTCGATGCCGCCCTCCTGGTCGAGACTGACCAGCCGGATCCGACCATCGTCGCGCAACCTCGCCGCCACGTAGATGCCGCGATCGACCGCCATCGGCAGCACGTCGCCACCGTTGTAGTCGAGGTGCGCCCCGACCAGGTTGATGCGCCCCGGCGCGAAGAACTTCCGCGGCGCCTCGCCGCCAAACTCCTCTCGGAACCTCGCCGCGATGGCACCGGGCAGTGGCGAGCGCGTGTGGAGAGTCACACCGGCCATCGAACCGCGGTCGGGGCACGTTGTCCACGATCGGGAAGCTCACGCCCGCACCCCCTCTGGTATGCTGTCCGGCGAACGGCTGTGACGGTCGTGCCGACACCCGCTACTGCCCGACATGCTGCAACCCATCCGTCTGCCAGTTCTCGCCGTCGTCCTGTCGCTGGTGGCCTTGTCGCCGGCAGCCGCCGCCCAGGCGCCGGCGAAGACCGCCGCAAAGACTCCCGCGCAGCCGCTGCTGGACGATTCGGGGCCTCACTTCATCGTGCGGCGCTACCCGCGGGACAAGAACAAGGCGATCGCGGTCGTCGGCGGCAAGACGCTGACCCTTGGCGAACTGGTGGCGCACATCGACGCGCGCCATTACCCCGGGTTCACCAGGCTGCTCGAGACGCAACCGACGTTCCAGAACATGCTGCAGTCGGATCTGATCGCCCCCTGGGTGCGGCAGTTCGCCGACCTGGAGGCGCTGCGCCAGCATCTCGGTGACGAATACGTCGACCCGGTGTTGCTCGAGAAGGCGCAGAGCGCGTCGCTCAAGCAGAGCTTCGAAGCCTATCTGGCCAAGTACATCGAGATGCGCCGCCAGCAAGGCCGGCCGGAACCATCGCAGAAAACCGTCAACGGACTGCTGGCGAAGTTCCAGCTCGAGCGCGGCATCGCCGCGGAACTGCAGGGCATGCTCGACCTGCTCGAGCCGGATGATTACAGCCGCAAGCAACTGCGCGACTTCTTCAATGCCAACGCGCGCTTCTTCGGCGGCCAGGTGACCATCCAGCACATCCTGATCCAACACCGCGACGGCGGCACCGGCATCCTGCTCAACGACGAAGGCCGCGCGCGCGCCAACGCTCAGGTCGCCGAAGTCAAGGCGCGCCTGCGCCCGGACGGCTCGAACTTCGCCGAGCTGGTGCGGCTCTACTCGGCCGACAGCCGTACCCGCAACGACGGCGGCCGGCTGCCCGGCATCCACCGCTTCGACGATCGCCTGCCGGCAGCCCTGTGCCGTGCGGCGTGGCGGCTGCGCGACGGCGAGGTCTCGACCGACGTCGTAGAAACGCAGTACGGCTGGCACTTCATCCGCCGACTCGAGTTCACCCAGCAGGTGTTCGTCCTGTTCACCGACGACGCGATTCCCTCGATCCGCACGGTGATGCGCCGCGCGATGCAGGAGAAGCGCCTGTTCGAAGCGCGCGAACAAGCGAACGTGCAGCTTCTGCTGTAACACCCCGTACCGAACCCGGTTCAAGAAACAACCCGATCGGGGAAACTACCCGGGCGTTTTTTCCTGCGAGGTTGGTGTTTGTACCTGGTTCAGTACGTCCAGTAGAGGAGTGCCCAGAACGGGTTGAGGATGGTGAACAGGATCGCGTAGCGGCGGAACGGCTGCTTGCGCGTCTTGTGCCGAAACCAGCTCATCGCCAACCAGGCTCCCGGCCAGCCGGCGGCGAACAGCATCCACAGCAGGGTGCGCTCCCGCACCCGCCGGCCGTTCCGTGTGCTGCTCCACTTGTCCCACCCGAAGGTGGCGACGGTAGCGACGTTCCAGAGCAGCACGAGCGACCAGATCACACCGAACATTGGGTGCGATGCTACCGCGCGCTACGCTGGCTGCGCATGCCGGTGACCCCGCAGGACATCGAGACCGCGCACGCGGCGATCCAGCACCACGTGCTGCACACCCCCACGGTGCCGGCACCGCGGCTCAGCGAACCGCTGCAGGCGCGGTTGTGGCTCAAGCTCGAGAACCTGCAATACACCGGCTCGTTCAAGGATCGCGGAAGCTGCTACAAGCTGATGGCGCTGGCCGCCGAGCCGTCACCGCCGGCAGGCGTAGTAGCCGCATCGGCCGGCAACCACGCCCAGGGGGTGGCCTACCACGCCGGCCGCCTCGGCATCCCGGCGACGATCGTGATGCCACTGACGACCCCATTCGCGAAGGTCGAGCGCACGGAGGGCCACGGGGCGACCGTGGTGCTGCACGGTGAGTCGGTCGCCGAATGCACGGTGCACGCCAAGGAACTGGCCGAGCGCGACGGGCTGGCGTTCGTGCACCCGTACGACGACGAACGCATCGTCGCGGGTCAGGGCACGGTGGCGCGCGAGATGCTCGCCGACGCACCGCAGCTCGACACACTGGTGGTACCGATCGGCGGCGGCGGCCTGTGCGCGGGCATGGCGATGTGGGCGAAGCACGTCAAGCCGGACATCCGCGTGCTCGGCGTGCAGATCGAGGGCTGCCCGTCGATGCACGCGGCGCTGCGCGGCGAACCGATGCCCGAGCCCAACACGCACACGCTCGCCGACGGCATCGCGGTCAAGACGCCCGGCGCGATTCCGCTCGCCATCCTGCGTGAGCACCTCGACGAAGTGCTGTTGGTCGGCGAACGCGACGTCGAGAACGCCGTGCAGATGCTGGCCGCGCAGCAGAAGGTCGTCGCCGAGGGGGCCGGCGCGGCCGGCATCGCGGCGATGCTGCGCCACCCGCAGCACTTCCGCGGTCGCGATGTCGGCGTGGTGATCTGCGGCGGCAACATCGACCGCCGGCTGCTGTCGACCGTGTTGCTCCGCGGCCTGCAGCGCGACGGCAAGATCGCCAAGCTGGTCATCGCCATCCACGACGTCCCCAGGGTGCTCGCGCGGGTCACCCAGTTGATCGGCGCACTCGGCGCGGACGTGGTCGACGTCGAACACCAGCGCCTGTTCAACGACGTGGCCCCGCGCGAAGCGGAGCTGCACGTGGTCATGGAGACCCGCGGCGCCGCACACGTCGAACGCATCCTGGCAGAACTTCGCGAGGCCGGATTCGCGGCGAAAGCAGTGTGAACGCGGACGCCGGCGATTGGCAGACGGCGGCGCTGCGGCACCAGCAGCATCTGGCGACGGACGCGCGCAAACAGCGAGGCGTCTGGTTCACGCCGCCCGAGCTGGCGGCCCCGACCGCGCGCCGCGCACTCGCACCGCTGGTCGCGGAGCCGCGCCCGTTGCGCATCTGCGACCCGGCCGTCGGCGGTGGCTCGTTCCTGCGCGCCGCCGCAGAAGTGCTCGACAACGCCGATGGTCGGCACACGTTCGTCGGTGTCGACGTCGACGAACGCGCGACGCAGATCGCGCGCCTTGCGCTGCGCGCCGTGACCGCCACGGTCGATGTACGTCGCGGCGACGGCTTGCTCGACCTCGACCCCGAGTCCTTCGACTGCGTCTTGACCAACCCGCCGTGGGAAACGCTGCAACATGGCGACGACGTCGCGGCGCGCGTGGCGGCGCTGCGGCCGCGCTTTCGCCATCAGGGCAAGGGCAAGCTGTTCACCTACCGCCTGTTCGTCGAACGTGCGGTGCAGTTGCTGCGGCCCGGCGGTCGCCTCGGGATGATCGTGCCGGCAAGCCTGTGGTTCGACCGCGGCGCCGAGCCGCTGCGCCGCCTGCTGCTCGACACCTGCGACTGGCAGTGGCTGTTCGGCTTCGAGAACCGCGCGCGGATCTTCGACATCGACAGCCGCTACCGCTTCGGCGTCGTGATCGCCACCAAGGGCGGTCACACGCGCACCGTGCAGGTCGCGTTCGGGCGCACATCGCTCGCGGAGTGGAATTCACGCGCACCGGCAGCGACGCGCTACGGCCGCCGCGAACTGCAGCGCTTGAGCCCGCATTCGGGCGCGTTCGTCGAAATCGAGGAACGCCGCGACCTGGACATCCTCACGCGCCTGCAGGCGTACGGCCGACCGTTGCTCGGGCCGAACGGCGCCTTCGCGTGGCGCCAAGGCGACTTCAACATGACCGCCGACCGCCATCAGTTCGTGTCGCGCGAAGCGGCCGAGCGCGGCGGCTACGAGCACGACGGCCGCGGCACTTGGCGCAAAGCCGGCGCCCCCGATCTGTTGCCGCTGCGTCAGGGGGCGATGATCTACGACCTCGACGGCAATGCCGGGGCACATGCAACGGGCTCCGGCCACCGGACGAAATGGCGTCGACCGGCGCACCGCGGCGAGCTGCGGCCGCTCTATCTCATCGAGGCCGAAGCGTGGCACGCCGGTGCGGCCACCCGCCCCCCCGCCCGCATCGCCCTGCGCGCACTGTCCAACGCGACCAACGAGCGCACCGCGATCGCGTGCCTGCTGCCCGATGTCCCGTGCGGCAATTCGCTCGGCGTGCTGACGCCGAACGCGCCGACTGACACCCCGATCCACGACCTCGCCGCCGGTGCCGCGATGCTCGCCTCGCTGCCATTCGACTGGGCGCTGCGCATGCGCATGGGCGGCACCAACCTCAACCAATTCGTGCTCACGGACTGCGTGCTACCCCGCGTGGACGACGCGACCCGGAGACGGTTGGCATGGATCGCGCTGCGCCTGTGCGCGCCGCACCCCTGGTGCGTCGATCTGTGGGAGAACGCGCAACGCGAAGGCCTCTGCACCACAACCGAAGCCCCAGCAACGGACGCCGGAGAACGCCGGGCGCTACAAACCGAGATCGACCACCTGATCGCCAAGGCATTCCGCCTCGACCTCGCAGACATCGAGTGGATCACCCGCGGACAACCGTTCCGCAAGGGTTTCTGGCGGGTGGAGCGCGACCTACCGCCATCCGAACGGCGCCCGCAGCGGTTGCGTATGGCTATCCGCGGGAGCTCGGGAACCGGCGCAGGCGCGGCGAGCTCGTGATAGCCCTTCCCTGATGCTCCAAAGTGGATACGCCGACTGCCACTATGTTGCTGTCCCAACATATCTCGGGAAAGAGCCCTCCCACATACTCGGAGGGCAGCCCCATCATCGCGTTTCTCGCGTTTGGCCATAACACGCCAATGCAGTCCCGACACAGCCGATCATCGACACCACAGCAGCGCGCTCTGCCGGCGACATGGTCACAGCCCCTGCGCACCGACAGGATTCGGATCCCGGCCACCCGTAAACCGACCCGAATGCCACAACGCCACCGGCGCCAACAACCACGCAGACCGCCGCCAATCTCCACAAAGGCGTCCACAACATTGCTGCAGCAACGGCCTCTGCGACCGTGGCGGCAACATACATACGTTCTCGCATAGCTATATCATCCAATAGCTTGAGGACGGCCAGAACCGCCAAGGCAACCGACAAAGCGCCCCTCGCCAGCCAGAACAACGCTCTGGTTCTATTCAAAGGACATAACCACTTCTGTTTGCGATTCGGATATCGTCAATAGCTTCCGCAAGCGGCGTCCCCCAACAAGATCCACCGTGCATTCCAATGGGCCGTCCGTTGAGAGGATCTCCAACGCCCCACCCCGAAGTTCGGATACGAACGACCCCCGGTCGCCCGTCGTCAGGAACACCATGCCCGAGAGTTCCTCGGCCTCACGCCCCGGACATTCGACCCGGATCCTCAGGCGGCGCAGCGGCTTCGACAACTTCAAGGGCACCCGGCTACCGGAATCCTGGCCGATCCACACCTCGTCACTGGCCAACGCCGAGCCAACCAAGCCATTGTTCAGACGGACTCGGTAGCGCCCCGGTGGCACCGGACCCGGCACGCCGCTGACCACCGTCATCGGTGGGTCACGGTCGTGGGACAGCTCGATTGGGACCCCTTCCCAATAGCGCCCCAGGCTGTCGACGAGGTCCAACGCGCACTCGACGCAGGCCTGCCCGCCCGTGACGCGCAAAGCCTCCGGCACCATCAACTCAGCCAGCGGCCTGATCGTCGGCCGCACGACTCGCCATCCGTTCTCCGAAGTCATCACGTCGACCTTCACCAAGGCCGGAAGGTCGCCGGATCCCGCCCGCGCCCACAGGACGGCACAAGCCATCGGGTGCGCATCGGCCAACTCTTGCCGCCGTGCTGTCAACACATCCGATGCCATTACCGGTGTCGTATAGCCGCGCGGCGAGCGGGCACCCCAGTTTCGAATGGGGATCACATCCCCCCGATCATTGGTCAAGAAAAACAGAATGCCCTCAATTGGAGCGAGAGTGGCAACTACCTCCACCCGCTCGCCTGGAATGGGCTCGACGACGACCGGCTCTACCCCCAGCATCACCAGCCGATCGTGCAGCACGCGACATCCCATGGCCCCTCGAGGCAGACCTGAGAAGGTGACGCTCCCAGTTTCATCCGAGACCCCCATCCAGACCGCCGTTTCCTGAGCTCCACTGGGCTGCCAGCCGACGTCTTCCGAGTCTACCGCCAGTTGGCGCGGCACGCCCATGCCGACCATCGCTCGCACGCCCTGCACTGGCGCACCAACCGGATCGACACACCGCACTTTGACACTGCCACCCCGAGCCAGCTCCACCTGCAGCGACCTTGTATCGGGTGCCACCTGCACCTCCGCAGGACTATAGTCTGGGTGCCTCACGAGCAGGACACCAGCCTTACATGGCTTCAGTTGGGCGACCCCCCGGGAGTCGGTCTTACCCAGAAGCTGCAGACTATTGCCATGGTAGTAGTGAGGCTCCCGTTTCGCTGCCCAGAAGACCTCGGCATTCTCCACTGAGTCACCGGCCTCGGATACGGTCGAGACCGACAGCAAATCTACCACCAAAGACCGTTCCACCGCATCAACCGACATCACCTGTTGATCGCCTTGCCTGTCCGGCGCATCATGCTGTTGGTAGACCGCACCTCGAGACACTTCCCACCAACCACAAGAGTCCATTACCATTATGGCAATCAGAACGACTCCGACCATTGCGGATAACGTAGCCAGCTTCCTTCCTTTCATCATGGAACCATTCTCTCTCGCATGAACGGGGTGCATCAACGGCCATGACTCACCATCGCCGCGCTATGCGGATTGCTCGCACAACATCGCGGCAACGTCCACCCGCACAGCTCCATGATGCCCGCACCGAATCCACACCGCGCATCATAAGCACGTACGTGCCCGCCGCAAATCACGGCGCATCGGGGCAGTTGCAAGTCCAAGTCCACACATGCTTCGCGGGTGGCAAGGCCGGCTTGAGGCATTCGTTTACGCAACCATTCTTCACGCAGGTGATCGAATAGACTCCCGCATTCGACCTCCTGAAAGCTCCATGGCACTTCGTTCCGATCTGATCAGGATCTTCGTCTTCGTTGCACGTACACCACCAATGCGTCTCTGAGGGGCCCGTATACGAGGCCAACTCACAAACCCTGGCTGCAGCGCCCGGATCGTCGTCCGGCACACAGACGCCTCGGCACCGCATCTGGTAGCTTGCTGTCGAAGAATAGTAAAGGATCTGCAAGTTGCAGGTATCCCCGTCCATCGGAAGCGCGAGCGAGACACCAAAGAACGCTGCGAAGGCGCTCATGAGTAGCGGTGCGACCAGTCGGTTTACCATCGAATCCTCCGTCGTTTGGGTTGGACCCGGATCCAGACCGGCTTTTCTAGAGAGAGAGAGAGTCAACCGCTTTCGGAGCAAAACCGGGATTCCTTGACTCAGCTATGGCCACGATCCGATGCCCCCTCATGGCCACAGGCTCAAACCCGTTCGATGGGCCCGGAACCCACAACTGCTGAGGCCCGTCATCGCGGCAAGTATCCTGAAGCGCCAATCGTCGACGCAGCCCACGCCACCCTGGAACTCGGCGCCTACTCGTCGCGCTTCCGCGCCCTCAGCTCCGCACCGACATCGATCTCCCATTCTACGGTCTCGCCGTCGCGGATCGCGCGCGTGATGCGGATTTCCTCCTTGCCCCGTTCGCGGATCACGGCGGTGTAGGTGTCCGGAGGCACGCTGCGGAACGTGTACCACCCGGAGTCGTCGACGGTGTCCTTCGAGCCCAACAGGCGCTTCATGACGCTGAGCGTCGATACGCGGTTGACGACCGGTTTGCCCCTCCCATCCAGCAAGGTGATATCGCCGAGCGGGATCTGCTGCTTGTCGACGTTGACGGCGCGCACGCGCAGGGTCGCGCCGCGCACGACGTGCAGCGTCACCTCCGTCGGCAACTCCTCCTGCACCTCGACATCGTCGAGCTTGCCCGCTTCGAGCGCGTCGCTCTCGACCCGCAACGAGTAGGCCCCGGGCGTCAGGCCGGCGATCTCGAAGCGCCCTTCCTCATCGGTGCGGATCGCACGCTGCGAACCGAACAGGTCGAGCAGCGGATTCGCAGTCCTGCGGTTGCGCTGCTCCTGCTCGCGCGA
>DRKG01000043.1 GCA_011051855.1 bacterium
AGACCCATGCGGTGGTTGGCACGTATTCCTGCTCCAGGCAGACGAGCGTCGTATGTCCGAGGTGCGCGCCGCGGTCGAAGCATGGTTGCAGGATGAACCGGATACGTGGGGTTCGGAACTGTGGCCGGATGAGGTCAGTGGGCAGGGCCGGGTGCTGCAGTTCTTCAGGGATGGATCAGGTAGCAAGTGGTGCACCGAGTTGGGTGTAGATGTCGTCGAGGGAGAACACCCGGGCAGCACCTACTACGCGGCCGAGCTGCGAATCCCCATCGAAGAAGCCAATCGACGCGCGGAGCGGCTCGGAATACCCATCCGGTTCCGCCCCGCGAGCGACGCGTAGATGGCCCCTAGGAGTCTGCGCCACAGACAGCCAGACGGTCGCCCCTCGGGCCCGGACGGGCGATTCAGGCGATCGAGTTCACGAAACGGCCAAGAGTTCGGCGACGATCTCTTCGGATCCGCCGTTTGGCGCTGTGGCGACATGAAGGCTCGTGAGGAGGCCGTAGGCGTTCTTCTGCCGTCGCCATCCGTTCACCATTCGATTCGCTGGTTCATGCGGTTGAGGTTCAACGCCAGACACACGAGAGCCCACTCGCCGGCCACGTTGGCGAGGCCGCGCATGCTGAACGCGCGGAAGCCGAGGCATCGCTTGACCCACCCGAAGACCGGCTCGACGGTGTGTTTTCGCTTCGCGTAGCGCCGGCGCCCGCGCTTGGACCCGAGCTTGCGCAGCATTCTCACCGTAGCCGGCTTGTCGGGGTCGGCCTTCTGGCTGCGACCTTCTCTCCCCAGGGAGACGTAGGCGTTGATCTCGCGGGTTTCGAGTTCTGCGAAGTTGTCTTCGGACTTGTAGCCGGAATCAGCCAGGAGCTGGCCAGGGGCTTTGCCGGTGTTGTCGATCGCGGCATCGAGCATCGGTAAGAGCTCGCCGTTGTCGGCCGCGCACTGAGTGACCCCCGCGGCCACCACGATCTGCTGATCCCCGTCCACGGCTGCCTGTGCGTTGTAGCTCTGCTCGAACGCGCCTGAACCGCTCTTCATGATCCGGCTATCCGGGTCCGTGAAGTTCTCCTGGTCGGAGTCCTTGGGCTTGCCGAGCGGGTGCTTCCGTTTGCGTCCCTTCTTCTTGCTCTTGTCGGCCTTCTTTTCGGCCTCGATCTTCTCCGCGTCCTCTTCGCGCTTGCGCTGCTCAAGGCGCTTCTTGGCATCCTGGATGACCCGGAGGCGATCCTTGCGCCGCTGGATCTCATCCGGCATCTCGTCGCCGCGAAAGTCTGCACCGAACTCCACGTCCTCAAGCTTGTCTGCATCCCCTGCGGCCTTGACGAGTGCCCCGATCTCCTTCTGCAACCGTTTCTCTTCGTCCTGCATCCGGCCGTAGCTCATCGCCTTGCGCTTGCTCGCATTGGCCTTGATCTTGGTTCCGTCGATCGCCAGCGTCCCCATCTTCAACAGGCCGGATTCCGCCGCGATCTGCACGACCTGAACGAACAGCTCTTGGAACTCGGCAATGTGCAATTGCCGGAATCGACAAATCGACCGGTGGCTCGGTGCCTGCCCGGCGGCCAGGACGCGGAAAGCCACGTTCTCCTCGATCTGCCGTGCGATCTTTCGAGACGAGAACACTCCGGTGCTGTAGGCGTAGATGAGCAGCTTCAGCATCAAACGGGGGTGATACGCGACGTTGCCGCTGCCACCCTTCCGGTACTTCTTCACGATCGGACGGATGTCCAGCTGGTCGACCGTGTCCGAGATGAAGTAGCACAGGTGGTCCTCCGGCAACCAGTCTCGGAGCGACGGCGGCAGAAGGAACTGCTGGTTCGGTTCGTACGGAGCGAAGAGGTCTCCCATGCCTCTTACAACGGCCCGAACCGGCCCAAGATTCAGTCACCAGCGAAGAAAACCTGGTCCGGCACCGGCTCCGCGCGGCCGGTCGCGGAAGGATGCCGGTTCACATTCTGTGGCGCAGACTCCTAGATGAGTCTGAAGTCCGAGTTCGTGCGCAAGGTGACGTGAGCCCCGGGTGTCGAAGGCCTACCGCACGCCGAACACGTAGGCGAGCGTCACCAACATGCCGCCGACGAAGCCGACGGCGAGTCCGATGCCGCGGCGCTTCTTCAAGTAGAACAACAACCACAAGCCGGTCACCGACAATACTGCCAGCAGGACCGCCGACACGTCGATGACCAGCGACCACACCGGGCCGCAATCGCGCCCCGTGTGCAGATCGTCGAGCAACGCCATTGCCGAACGCCGTTCTTCCGCAATCTGGTAGCTGCCGGAGGTGCGGTCGATAGTGGCATCGGCCGAGTAGGCCGGTCCCCTCCACAGCACGAAGCAGTCGACGTCGGAGACCTCGAACTCCCGCACCATGCCGCGCAGTCTATGCCGGTGCCGGAGTTCCTCGGCGATCGCAAGCCGGTCGACCTCAGCCTTCACCAGCGCAGCCGGCAGCCGGCCTTCGATCGACCGCATCACCGGTTCGTCGCCCTCGAACCAGTCGGCGTGATTCAGCGTCAACCCGGTGACCGCGAACAACAACGTCGCCCCGAACGCGATCATCGACAGGTAGGTGTGCAGCCACCGCACCCACCACGGCAGGCTCTTGCGAGGTCTGGCAAGGGTCATCGCCACGATCGTGCCGCAGGCCGCCCGAACCGCAACGGCGCTCCGCTGTCTTCCCACTGGACACCGAGCAAGCTACCCTGTTCGCCCCCTGACGGCGACCCCGCCCCCCCGCGATGCAGACCCACGAATACGCACACCTAGACGACTCCCTCGCCCAGAAGCTGATCGACCGTGCCGGCCTCGGCGAAATCGATCGCAAGGCCCGGGCCGGCGAACGGCTATCGTTCGAGGACGGCGTGACGCTCTACCGGACCCCGCACCTGGCAGCGGTCGGGCTGATGGCGCACCGCGTGCGCACGGCGAAGCACGGCAAGAAGACGTACTTCAACATCAACCAACACGTCAATTACACGAACATCTGCGTCTACTCGTGCAAGTTCTGCGCGTTCGCGGCCAAGGAAGGCGAAGAACGCGCCTACCTGATGACGCCGGAGATCGTCGAACGGAAGGTGCGCGAGCAACTGCACCGGCCGGTCACCGAAGTGCATATGGTCGCCGGCATCCACCCCGCGATGCCGTATGAGTACTACATCGACATCGTCAAGGCGGCCAAGCGCGCGCGGCCGGACATCCACGTCAAGGCGTTCACGATGGTCGAGATCGACCACATGCTGAAGATCTCCGGCAAGAGCGAGGACGAGGTGTTCCAGGACCTGCGCGAAGCCGGCCTCGGTTCGTGCCCCGGCGGCGGCGCCGAGGTGCTCGCCGACCGCGTGCACAAAGCGGTGTTCCGCGAGAAGCAGGGGCCACAGGGCTGGCTCGACACCGCGCGCAAGGTGCAGCGCGCCGGCTTCAAGATGAATGCGACGATGCTCTACGGCCACATCGAGAAGGTCGAGGAACGCGTCACGCACCTGCTCAAACTGCGGGAACTGCAGGACGAGTGCGGCAACTTCATGGCCTACATCCCGCTGGCGTTCTGGCCCTACCACACCGACCTGGCCAACTACGGCCACGTCACCACCGGCTTCCTCGACCAACGCTCGATCGCGACCGGGCGCCTGATGCTCGACAACTTCGAGCACATCAAGGCCTACTGGATCATGCTGACGCAGGAGTCGGCGCAGACGGCGCTGTCGTTCGGCGCCAACGACATCGACGGCACCGTCACCGAGGAAAAGATCACGCACGACGCCGGCACCACCGAACCCGAGGTGCTGACCGTCGACCAGATCGGCCACCTGATCCGCGAAGCAGGATTCGAGCCGGTGCAGCGCTCGACGGTCTACGAGGAGATCGTATCCGCCTGAACCCCGACCGTGCCACCGGCGCGTAATCCGCGCTACGCTGTCGCGCTCGGGGATTCCATGAAACGACTCGCTGCCGTACTGACGTTCGCTTCTCTGGTCGCGACTTGCATGCCGGCACAGGATGCCGCGGCCGCCAAGACCTGCACCGTCGAGGTCTTCGGCACCTTGCTCGACGACGCCTTCCAACCGGTCGCGGGGGTGCCGTTGACGATCGTGACCGACGACGAGCGCGACTACCGCAAGGCGATCCGGGCGACGCCGCATGCGAGCGGCCCCGATGGCCGCATCGCCCTTCGCTGCGAGCGCGACCCGGACAAGACGACCTACCTCTTGCTCGGCGGCCGCAAGTTCGCGATCCATCGCGTGTCCTTGCCCGAGTCGGGCCGCAAGGACCTGGGAGCACTGGCGCTGGCGCGGGGCTTCACGGCGGTCGGACGCGTGCGCACCCCCGACGGCGAACCGTTGCAGGACGCCTACGTCGAAGGATCCGACCTGCTCGACAGCCGCGAGTTCCTGCGCAGCGTTCGCTATCGGCAGGTCGCGAAGTGCGCGACGCGCGCGAGCATTCCGGCGAACGGCGTCTTCCTGCTACCCGGCATGGTCCGATCCGCGGGCGAGATCCGCGTCGTCTGTCCTGGTTACGAAGATGCCGTCGTCGGTCCCGTGGCAATGGGCTCGCCGCTCGACTTGACCCTGCGCCCGGCGCGCACGATCAACGGCCGGGTCGTCGACGAGCAGGGCCAGCCGGTCGCCGAGGCGAGCGTCTACACCAGCAAGGTCAAGACCACGACGGCAGACGATGGCTCCTTCACCCTGCACCTGCGCGATCCTCTTGCTAGCGAGTTGCACGCCGCGCTCACAACCGCAGAACGCAACTTGGTCGCGGCACCCACCGACATCCCGAAGGATGGTTCCGAAGCGACCCTGACGCTCAAACCGAGCGGCTACTCGCCGGAGTCCGTCGTCGTGCGCGCCGTGGACGCCGACGGCAAGCCGTTGCGGGCATTCCGAGCATTCGTGGCATGCGAACGCAAGGACCAGTTGCGCTACCGCAACGATGCCATGCTGCTAGGCCAGGCAAGTCGCAAGCGCGGTTGCGCCGCCACTACCGACACTGGCGAAGTGACGCTGCGCCACAGAAGCTTCCAGGGTTGCGACACGGTGATCGTGTTCGCGCGGGCGCCGGGCCACGGTTGGGGCCGCATCGAAGTCCCACGCGACGAAGCCGCCGAGAAGCCCCAAGTCGTGCGACTGACCAAGCCAGGCAGGCTCGGCGGCAGGATCGAGAACGCCGACACCGGCGAGCCAATGGCCGGCGTCACCATCGTCGCCACCACGAATCTGGACGACCAGGTCAAGCAGCACTTCGAGATGGGCTTCTATTCCGTCGCGAACCTCTGCCAGAGCCCCGACGCAACCGTCTCGCAGGCCGATGGCAGTTGGCAAATCGTCGATACGCCCCCCGGCAAGTTGCACCTGTTCGCCTGTATGGACAACCACCCCGTCGCGCCGATTCGCACTCTCGAAATGGCGCCAGGCGAGGAATCCCTGGCGATCACCTGGAAGATCCCCCCGCGCCGCACCCTGACCGGAAAGCTCGTCGGCGCGTCCATTGCGCCCGGGCTGCAGATCCGGCCGCACTGGCATCGTCCCGACATGTCGAGTTCCGCGTGGAGCACGGAATACGACGGAGCCGTGCCGATCGCCGCCGACGGTTCTTTCCGGTTCGTCGATCTGCCGCCGCTCGACTACCGACTGCAGACGGTCCTGCCGATGGCGCCTCGCGGCGGCCTGCGCATCAAGATCAATGGCCCTTTGTGGAAAGCCGCGAACCCGCCGCAACAGCCGCTCACGGTAAACGCACCGACGATCGTCGACGTCACCGGCCACGTCGCCGGCGAGGTTCCGTGGTCGCGGCTGGCCGTGCTGGCGTACGAACGGAAGGAGAACCTGTTCCACTGGCAGTTCGCCCCGCCGGGCGTCGTCGCACCGCTCGCCGCAGACCGCACCTACCGGCTGCAATTGCCCCGCCAGCGATTCCAACTGATGATGTTCGACATGCTGACCGGCATCGTCATCGAGCATCGCGAAGTCGAGCCCGACGATCTCGCCAACCGCGCGGAGTGGTCCGGCAAGGCGGTCGCGTTCGCGCTGGATCTGCGCGACACTGTCGCAGGAGCCCGGCTGCCAGTCGTGGTAGCCTACACTCCCACCGAAGACCACTGGCCACTGCGCGCTCCGCCGGGCACCTTGGTCGGCGCCCTTCACCGCGGCAAGTCGGGCATGCAGACGCAAGCGCGGGCGGGCGAACCGCTGGAGCTCTACCTACCGGACCGCAGCGGCACGTTGGCGGTGACCTGCGGCAAGCAGCAGTTCCAGGTTGACGTCGCCACGCTGGCGGCCCCCAGACTCTCGCTCACGGTCAGCCCCACGGCGATCCAACGTTCGGGGAACGAGCGGCGCCGGTAGGTGTCCGGGCAGTTGTCGCCCGGAGAACCGACGTCGCGAACCGCTGCCGCGCCAGGACATGGATCGGACGGACCAGATCCGCGCAGGAAGCGGTGCCAATCGTCTCAACCCGCCGTGGCCCTCCTGCCGATTGGCCCGAGGACCCCGTCTGCAATCAACGGGCGTCTTTCATTCACCCCGACCCAGGTAAGCACGGTCATGTCGAAGCACCTCGTTCCGTCCCTCGTTCTCCTCGCACTTGCCGGTTGCGGCGGTGGCGGCAGCTCCGGCACCGGCACCGTGCAGGGCCTGCAGGCCCCGCAGCAGGTTTCGATCGTCGAAGCCGACGGCGGCGTCAGCTCCGCGCTGCTCGGAGATCTGCTCGGTGTCACCGGCAGCGACTACGAGACCGACCAGACGCAATTCTGGGTCGAAGACGTCTCGATGCGCGCTCTGCAGACGGTCAACATG
>DRKG01000044.1 GCA_011051855.1 bacterium
AGCGAGAATGCTGCTACGCGAACCTCGGACGACCGCCGGCAGGCTGGACAACGTGAACGAGACGGAAAGGCACGCACGCGACACGCTGAAAGGACAGGGATTCCGAGTCACATCGGTGCCGCGCACCGACACCAAGACCGCGGACTTCCTGGTCGAGGACGACAGATCGACCTACTTGGTCGAGGTCACCGGCAAGGAGGAAAGCGAGTTCCTGCGTAACCTGCTCTCCGAGGCGAGGCGACGCGGCCGATCCTACGGCTCGCGGGGCATCAGTCCCAGTAACACCCTGGACGGCGTCGTGCGGAAGAAGGCGAGGCAACTCGCCGAGACGTCTGTGCGCGCCGACTTCCAGGTTCTCTGGATCGGCGCTTTCCACGGAGATGCAGGGTATCTCGCCAACCTGCTCCTGCGAACTCTCTACGGCGTCGCCGAGGTCTACGCCATCCGTTCGCCTCGCGAACAGCCGAGCCTACATGAGTGCCTGTACTACCACCGCTTCTCGTTCTTCCGGGCCACGAACCTAGACGCCGTCGTATTCTCCACGAAGAACCACGGAATGCTGTGCGTGAACGCGCTGAGCGAGCGGGCCGATCGGTTCCGCGAAACGAAGCTGTACGGGCTCTTCGAGTCGCCTGTGGACCCTGCGCGAGCGCCGGATGGTGTCCTCGTCGTCGCGCCTGAAGTTGACAGGACCCGCCCGAACGGGCAGTGGCAGCACTTGAAGGACCACTACGGCCTCATGACCTCCGTCGTGGCCGAGTGCGAGTGCCGAGGCGTCCGTGTCCGCCGCCGCGATTCGTCGGCATGACGAGGGTCACCGAATCGAAGTGGCACGCCCTGATCCACGCTCAGGAGACCCAAGCCGCCGCCTGACGACCCTGGCGCGGGGACCTACCGCCCCTGAACGACCCCTTGCAGAATGGTGAACAGTCCCCCCAGCACGCCCCCCCCACGCCCATGCGGCAGCAGACTGCGCGCACCGGGGGCGCCGCTTCATGCATGGATCGGCCTACGGGGCAACTTCCGGCCGGCGCCCGACTGCTGCCGTGGGGGCGCGACTCGTTCAGGTCAGGTTTACCGGCCGGTCTGATACCGTCCGCGCATGGCCATCGCCCCACTCGACCTCGCGCTGCTGATCGCCTACGTCGGCGCCACCGTGGCGTTCGGCCTTTGGATCGGGCGCGGCCAGCGTTCGGCGAACGACTACCTGCTCGGCGGCCGCGACCTGCCCTGGTGGACGCTGCTGCTGTCGATCGTCGCCACCGAGACCAGCACGGTGACCTTCCTCAGCGTGCCCGGCATCGCCTTCGGCAATGGGCTCGGCACCGGCGACCTGCGCTTCCTGCAACTGCCGTTCGGCTACATCATCGGCCGCACCATCGCCGCGTTCGTGCTGGTGCCGCTCTACTTCGAGGGGCGCCTGTTCACCGCCTACGACGTGCTGAAGGAACGCAGCGGCCCGCACGTGCGCACCATCGCCAGCGGCATGTTCCTGGTCACGCGCACGCTCGCCGACGGCCTGCGCCTCTACCTGACCGCGCTGGTGCTGCAGGTGATGCTCGGCTGGAGCCTGACGCTGTCGGTCGCCGCGGTCGGGCTGGTCACCGTCGCCTACACGCTGGTCGGCGGCATCAAGGCGGTGGTATTCACCGACGCGATCCAGTTCGTCGTCTACATGCTCGGCGCCGGCATCGCGTTCGTCGCGCTCGACGCCGCCATCGACGGCGGGCTCGCCGCGACCTTCGACGCGGCCGCTGCGGCGGACCGCTTGCGCGTGTTGGTGACCGACTGGGACCTGGCTTCGCCCTACACGCTGTGGGCCGGCCTGATCGGCGGCGCGGTGTTGTCGATCGGCAGCCACGGCGTCGACCAATTGATCGTGCAGCGCTACCTGTGCGCCCGCTCGCCACGCGACGCGCAGAAGGCGCTGTTGTGGAGCGGGCCGGTGGTGCTGCTGCAGTTCCTGGTGTTCCTGCTGCTGGGCATCGGCCTGTCGGCGTTCTATGCCCAGCACCCGCCGGAAACGGCGTTCACCAAGGGCGACCAGGTGTTCGCCGACTTCATCGTGCACCACCTGCCGACCGGCGTCGTCGGGGTGCTGCTGGGTGCCTTGTTCTCGGCCGCGATGTCGACCTTGTCGAGTTCGCTGTCGGCGTCCGCATCGGCGCTGGTCAACGACTTCGTACTGCCGCTCACCGGCCACCGCCCCGACGATCCGTTCGCCCTGCGCGCCGCCAAGGTCGCGACTGCGCTGTTCTGCGGCCTGCAAGTGCTGGTCGGCATCAGCGGGCTGGGCGGCGGTTCGGTGATCGGCGAGGTGCTGGCGATCCAGGCGCTCGCGCTCGGCGTGATCCTCGGCCTGTTCGTGCTCGCGCTCGGCGAACGGCGCTCCCCGGCCGCGTCGCTGGTCGGCCTCGCGGTCGGCCTGGCCGCGACGGCCGCGGTCGTGCTGCTCGGCTCGCTCGAGGGTGCAGACGGCGCACCGCTGCTGCAGATCGGCTGGCCCTGGCGCGGCCTGATCACCTGTGCGTGCACGGTCGGCGCCGGCGGCGTGGTGCGCATGGTGTTCGAACCCAATCGCCCAGGCCAGTAGCCTGCCGGCATGCGAACGCTCCCGCTCTGTCTGGCACTGGCCGTCGCGACACCCACGCCGCCGGCCACCGGCCAGGTGCGCACCGGCGCCGACGTGCTCGCCGCGACCGACTGCGAAGCGCTGGCCGGCTGCCGCGTCGGCCTGATCACCAACCACACCGGTCGCACGAGCGACGGCCGCCGCACCGTCGACGTGCTCGCCACGGCGGAAGGCATGGAGCTGGTCGCGCTGTTTTCGCCCGAACACGGCTGGCACGGCGTGCTCGACGAAAAGGTCGGCGACAGCATCGACCGCGCCACCGGCCTGGTCGTGCACTCGCTCTACGGCGCGACCCGCAAGCCCACCGCCAAGATGCTGCGCGGCATCGACACGCTGGTGTTCGACGTGCAGGACATCGGCTGCCGCTTCTACACCTACATCGCGACGATGCGCAACGCGATGGAGGCGGCGGCCGAGCACGGGCTGCGCTTCGTCGTGCTCGATCGGCCCAACCCGATCGGCGGCGTCGCGATCGCCGGCCCCGTGCTGGCCAGGGAACGGCGCGACTTCGTCGGCGCACACACCATCCCGCTGCGCCACGGCATGACCACCGGCGAACTGGCGCGCATGATGGCCGGCGAGGACGCCATCAAGGTCCGGATCGAAGTCGTGCGCTGCGAAGGCTGGCACCGTCGCGACCTGTGGCACCGCACCGGCCTGCGGTGGATCAACCCATCGCCGAACATGCGGCGGCTGACGCAGGCGCTGACCTACCCCGGCATCGGCCTGATCGAAGGCACCAACGTGTCGGTCGGTCGCGGCACCGACACGCCGTTCGAGATCCTCGGAGCACCGTGGATCGACGGCGAACGGCTCGCGCGCGACCTGAACGGGCGCGAACTGCCCGGGGTGGCGTTCGTGCCGGTCCGATTCACGCCGACCGCCAGCAAGCACGCCGGCGAGGAGTGCGGCGGCGTGCACGTGCTTCTGACCGACTGGCGCACGTTCGAGCCGGTGCGCACCGGCGTGCACGTCGCCTGTGCCCTGCACCGGCTGTTCGGCGACGATTGGGACACCCGCCGCCTCGACTGGCTGCTCAAGGACGAGGCCAGCGCCGCCCGCATCCTGCGCGGCGATCCGGCCGACGCGATCCTCGCGTCGTGGCGGGACGGTCTGCGCACGTTCCGCATGCGCCGGCGCGCGTTCCTGCTCTACGAGTGACCCCCGACCGCGTCCGACACATATGCAAACCGGCCTCGAACGAGCCCTCGCCGACCCGCCGCCGCTGCTGCAGGACGCGCGCGCGTTCGGCCTGGTCTGCAACCAAGCATCGGTCACCGGCGACTTCGTGCACGCCGCCGACGCCCTCCACCGGCGCTTTCCCGACCGCTTGCGGGCCCTGTTCGGCCCCCAGCACGGCTTGTGGTCGACCGAGCAGGACAACATGGTCGAAACCGCGCACGCGACCTGGC
>DRKG01000045.1 GCA_011051855.1 bacterium
CTGGCCGCGCAGGCCTTCAGCCGCTCGTTGGCACACCGGGCGATCGACGAGCAGCGCACGCTGACCGGCGCCGACATGCTGGCCGACGAAGAGCTGCGCACGATGCAGTCGGTGCGCAACCTGAAGGTGAGGTCGGCGGTGTGCACGCCGTTCCACAGTGCGACGGGCACGCGCGGCGCGATCTACGTCGAGCACGCCGGCCGCGCCGGGGTGTTCGGCGAACGCGAGTGCGAAGCGCTCGACGTGCTGGCCGACCAGGCGGCGATCGCGGTCGATCGCATGCTGCGCGAGGAGGCGCTGCGCACCGAGTTGTCGACCAAACAGCGCGAGCTGACGGTCGCCAAGCGCTCGACCGAGCGGCGCCCGTCGCAACTGCTCGGTGAGTCGGCTGCGATGCGCGCGTTGCGCGCCGAAGTCGACAAGCTCGCCGAGCTCGATCTGTCGGTGTTGGTCACCGGCGAGACCGGCACCGGCAAGGAACTGGTGGCGCGCGCATTGCACGAGCGCGGTCGGCGTCGGCGGGGGCCGTTCGTGGCGGAGAACTGCTCGGCGCTGCCGGCCGAGCTGATGGAGCGCGAGCTGTTCGGGCACGTCGAAGGCGCGTTCACCGGGGCCAGCCAGGATCGTCCCGGGCTGTTGGAACTCGCCGACGGTGGCACGATCTTCCTCGACGAGGTCGGCGACATGTCGCCGGCCTTGCAAGCGAAGCTGCTGCGCGTGCTGCAGGAACGCGAGGTGCGGCGCATCGGGGCGGGCGAACCCGTGGCCCTGGACCTGCGCGTGGTGGCGGCGACCCACAAGGACCTGCGGCAGCTCGTCCGGGACGGTGCCTTCCGCGAGGACCTCTTTTTCCGCCTGTGCGGCGTCGAGGTGCGGGTGCCGCCGTTGCGCGAGCGCGGCGACGACGTGTTGCTGCTGGCCGAACACTTCCTGCGCGAACACGCCGAGCAACGCGGCGTGCCGCTGGCGTTCGCCCCGGCCACCAAGGCGTTGCTGGGCGCCTACTCCTGGCCCGGGAACGTGCGCGAGCTGCAGCACGTGGTCGCGCGCGCGGCGCTGCTCGCGGACGGCGGCGAGGTGCACGACCTGCAGTTGCCGCGCGACGTGGCGGCGGCGTCCCCGGCCGAGGCGGAGCGGGCATCCGGTGAGATCCTGCCGCTGAAGGAAGTCGAGCGGCGGGCGATCGCCGCGGCGCTTTCGGCATGCGGCGGCGACAAGGCGAAGGCCGCCAGGGCGTTGGGCATCAGCCGCACGGCGCTGTACGACAAGCTCAAGCGGCACGGGTTGCGGTGATTCCGGGATCCGCACGGATCCGCGGGCCTCGGTGACCGGATCCCGAGCACCGCGGCGGGCCCGCCCGCGCGGCCGCGGCCGGGTACGGTCGTTGCGCTGTGGCACTGCGTTCCCACGAATCCTCAAGGAGACCAGACCATGCGCATCGCTTCCATCCTCGCGGCCCTGACCGCCTTCACGACCCTCGGCCACGCCCAGACCACGATCAACGGCAAGGTCGAAGACGTGCAGAACACCCAGAACCAGTTCTACCTCGGCGGCACCGTCGTCCCGGTGGTCAGCAACGTGCTCGACCTCAATCAGTGGGTCGGCCAGCAGGCGCTGCTGGACGTCGTCGACATCGGTGTGCCGGGCGCCCCGGTGCTGCGGATCGACGCGGCCGTGCCGGCCATGCAGGTGATGAACATGGGCAACCTGCGGCTCGGCCAGACCAAGACCTGGGAGGTGTTCGCGCCGACTGGCAGCGTCGTGTTCGTCTTCCTGGATTGGACGCCCAACACCGGCTTCCTGCCCCTGCCGGGGTTCGGCGGCGCGTGGCTGCTCGGCCTACAGCCGCACTTCGAGACCGGCGGCGTCACGACGCAGGGTGTCTTCCAGACGACCTACACGACTCCCAACAATCCCACTCTGGTCGGCCTGATGGTCAGCAGCCAGGCTGTCGTCGCTACCAACGGCGTCTGGTCGTTCAGCAACGCCGACGGCAAGACCGTGCGGCCGTAATGCGGGTCGGGTGCATTCCCCTCGGGGCGTGCGCCGTCGAGTAGGATAGGAGCACCATGTTGTCGCGACTTCTCGTCATGCCGTTCTTGGCCGCCGCTGCGGTGCCGGCGCAGGAACTCTGCTTCGCCGAAGGTTCGGTTTCGTCGCTGACGATCGTCTCGGTGCCGGAATCCAACCCGGCGGCCGCCGGCACCACGGTGCTGCAGCAGGTCGAGCTGCTGCCGATCGAGATCACCGGGCGCTACCTCGGCCAGCAGCACGACGTGCGGCGCAGTCGGCGCATCGAGAACGCTGCGATCGTGCGCGTCGAATTGCCGCAGAACGGGCGGTTGCTGCGCTACCGGCGGGCCGGCGGACTGGCCTACGGTTTCTTGCACATCGCCGCCGACGGCACCCCGCGTGTGGTGCTCGAGCAACCCGGCGTCGCCGGGGCCGATCCGTTCGAGGATCGCATCGGCGTCGCCCGCGACGGGGGCCACTTCGCCGTGCCGGTGTTGGCCGGGGGACTGTTCCTCGTGCGCCTCGACGGCCAGAACTACGCCAGCACGGGCACGCCGGCGCGCCTGGTCGCGGGCCAGCTCCCGGTCGAGGCCCTGTCGGTGATGGTCTCGGACCAGGTCGTCTGGTTCCAATCCGAGCTGCTCGGCGTCTACCGCTGCAGCCTCGCCGACAACGCGACGCCGGTCGACGTCTCGCCGCCGCCGCAAGCCGGAGCGATCCTCAAGGAGCAGATGGCGATGTCGGGGGACGGGGGCCGCATCGTGTTCCTCTACGGGCCACAGCAGCAGCAGACGCTGTGGACGGCGACGCTTGCGACGGGTGCTCAGCCCCTGCCGCCGGCGCCGTCGAAGTACGAAGACCCGAACTACCTGCCCGAAGGCACCGGCTCGCCGGCCCTGTTGCTGAACGAGGACGGCTCGCGCCTGTTCTACGTCGACGCGGACATCCGCGACGAGCTGTTCCTGCTCGACACCAGCGGCGTGTTGCCGACGCTGCACATCACCGATGACCCGGTGTTCCAGCCCTACATCGGTGTGCACATCCTGCCCGGCTACCTGGCGGACGTGTTGACGATCTCGATCGGCGACCTCAACCAGATGGATTGGTTCCGCGCCGAACTCACCGCGCAAGGTGGCACGGTCGAGAACCTCAGCGGCACCGGCTCGCTGCTGCAACCGTTCCCCGCCGGCCAGATCGACCCGACGGACGGTTTCGATCTCGGGACCGGTCGATTGCTGAGCGAGACGGTGGCGGGGCAGAAGCAACTGCGCGTGCTCGATCCGCTCAGCGGGCAGGCGCCGGTGATCCTCGGCCAGCTCGCCGGGCCGCTGCGCTCTGGACAGTCGACGGGCATCTCGGCGGACCTGGTCGCGCCGACCGCGAACGGGGACGTGCTGCTCGCCGGATCTTCGCTGCTGCTGGCCCCGCAGGGGCTGACGCTCGGAGCGCCGGTGACCGGGCCGCTGTATCGCGCGCTGCCGCTCGGCGGCAACGGCTGGGCCGTGCCGACCTTCTACCTGCCGGACGGCACCTTGCTGCTGGGGGGGATCGAGAACGCCATCGACCAGATCTGCTTGACGACGTCGGGCGGGGCCGTGGTCGTCGGTTCGACGCTGCACTACTTCGCCCCCGGCGTGTCGGTCGTGCTCAACCGCCCGACGGTGCCGTTCCGGCGGTGCCTGTCGGGCGCCGGCGTCTGACCGGGGCGCGCGTTGCGCGCTACAGTTGGAACGCGTCGTCGGTCGGTCGGCAGACGCGCTTGAGGTGCAGCGGCCGGCGCAGGCCGTCTTGGCCGTGTTCACCGGCCGGGCGGGTGCGGCGGCGCCATTCCTCGAACACTTCCATCGACTTCGCGGTGTCGGCGTAGACGTCGCCGTAGCGGTCGCCCGGTTCGGCCTTGCTGACGCGCACCTTCTGGTGCCAGCAGTGCATGCCGCTGATCGGGTCGGGCTGCGCCGGGAACGTCATGTTCTGGTGCACGCCGCCGCTGTGCCACCAGACCTTGTCGCTGTCGGCGTCGTCGCTGCGGAACGGCGCGACCTCCTTGGTGCGGCGCATCAACCAAGCGGTGTCGGAGACCTTGCGCAGGTCGACGTCGTGCAGTTGCCAGTGGTTGCCGGACACCTGGTCGCCCTTGACGGTCCAGCGGCCCATGTGGTGGCTGCACGCGATCACTCCAGGGCGCACGCCTTCGGTCACCCAGACCGCGTTGACGTAGTAGCCGATGCGCGTCGTGACCCGGATCAGGTCGCCCATCTCGACGCCGAAGCGGGCGGCGTCGTCCGGGTGCATCCAGACCGGGTTGGTGTTCGACAGTTCGCTGAGCCACTTGCTGTTGGCACTGCGCGTGTGGATCAGGGTCGGCAGCCGGAACGTCGGAACAAGGACCATCTCGCCGTGGTCGCGATCGAGCTGCCGTTCGTCGACGTGGCTCTCGAGGTAGGTCGGGGCCGCGTGTTCGGGCCAGCCCCAGTCGGCCATGGTCTCGGACCACAGCTCGAGCTTCTTCGACGGCGTGTGGAAGCCCTGCATGCAGCGCTCGCCGTCGTAGACGCCGACGACCTTGCCGTCCTGGTGCACCACGCCGAGCTCGGGGTCGACCTGGTAGTCACCCGGCGGCAGCTCCTTCTCGTGCGTCTTGTAGACGTCGTTCTCGACCAGAAAGCATCCGTGCCGGCGCATGTATTCGAGCGGTGTCTGGCCTTCCGCGGCGGCGGCTTCCGGCAGGCCGGGCACCGAGTTCTCGAAGATCCATTGGTAGTACTCGTCGATGGTGATGCGTTCGCCCGGCCGATACGGCGACTCGAAGTGCTCGCGGATGCCGAGCGCGCCATCGGGGTCGATCTTCCACGACAGCGCGATCCAGAACTCGTCTTCCTCCCAGACCTCTCCCGGGTTGACTTCGTAGGTCCATTCGAACTGCTTGCCGAGGCGCTGCGCGAGCACCCGGTGCACCGGCTGGCGGAAGCCGATCCAGGTCGCCGCGTGGGTCTCCTGGCTCATCAGGTCGTGGCGCTCGGTGGCGTGCCCCATCGGCAGCACGAAGTCGGCCCAGCGCGCGGTCTCGTTCCACGTCGGCGTCAGCATCACGTGGCAGCCGACGGCGTCGGGATCCTCGAACATGTCGATCCACATCGCGCCGTCGGGGTTGGTCCACACCGGGTTGTAGACGCGCGCGAACCACGTATCGATCCGGCCGCGGCCGCTCTTGACCAGATGCGGCAGGCAGAAGCTCAGCTCGTGGTGGGCGAGCGGCCATTCGTTCGGGTAGAGCAGTTCGCTCCAGACGTCCTGTGGCCGCGGCTTCGTGAACGGGGCCGGCACGAACTTGTTGGTGCCGCTGCCGGCGGTGCCGCCGACCGACGCGACCGCGCCGACCAGCACGCTGACGAACTGCAGGTTGCGCGCGACCGCCCAGCCGCCTTCGTTGCCGGCGGCGGCGTTGCGCCAGACGTGGCTCGCGAACGCGCTGCCGGCTTTGCCGATCTCCTTGCCGACCTGCTCGATCACGTTGGCGTCGAGGCCGGTGATCTCGGCGACGTGTGCCGGGGTCGCAAACGCGTAGTCGGCGGCGAGGCCCTGTTGGAAGCTGTCGAAGTCGCCTTCGTCGCGCCCCTTGGCCCGCTGGTAGGTGCGCCAGTCGACCCAGGTGCGCACGAACTCCCAGTCGACCAGGTCGTCGCGCAGTAGCACGTGCGCGAAACCGAGCAGCATCATCGCCTCGGTGCCGGGCCGCGTCGGCAGCCAGTAGTCGCCCATGCTGGCCGTGTTCGACAGGCGGATGTCGCAGACCGCCAGCTTGCCGCCGTTCATGCGGCTTTCGAGGATGCGCTGCGCGTGCGGGTTGAAGTAGTGCCCGGTCTCGAGGTGGGCCGAGATCAGCAGCGTGAACTTCGCGTTGGCGTAGTCGGGCGACGGCCGGTCGTAGCCGGACCACAGCGTGTAGCCGAGGCGGGCGGCGGCGCTGCAGACGTTGGTGTGCGAGTTGTGGCCGTCGACGCCCCAGGCCTGCAGCACGCGCTCGACGTAGCCGTCGTGGCCGGGTCGGCCGACGTGGTACATGACCTCGGTGCGTCGGTCTTCCTGGATCGCCTTGCGAATGCGGGCGCCGAGGGTGTCGAGCACCTCGTCCCAGGTGACTCGTTCGAACCGACCGGAGCCGCGCGGACCGACGCGCTTCATCGGGTAGAGGATGCGCTCCTTGTCGTGTAGCTGGTTGACCGTCGCCGGTCCCTTGGCGCAGTTGCGCCCGCGCGAGCCGGGGTGGTAGGGGTTGCCCTCGACCTTGCGGATCCGACCGTTGTCCTTGTCGACGTAGGCGACCAACCCGCACGCCGCTTCGCAGTTGAAGCAGATCGTCGGCACCAGCGAGTAGCTGCGCATTTCGCGCCTGGGCCAGGCCTTGGCGTCGAGCTCCTGCCAGTCGTCCCACTTCTCCGGCGGCGGGAAGTTCTCGAGCGGCGTCGTGCGCAGGCTGTTCGGGTCCATCGGCGCGACGATAGGGAGCGCCGAGACCGGGGTCCACCTCCTGCGTGGGGAGGCTACCCCGCTGGGCCTTGCGTCATGCTCAGCTCGAGTGCCGGAGCGACATGTGCTCCTGCAGCTTCTCGTAGTTCGTCTTCTCGCGGCTGTGGAACGCCTGGCGCAGCCCCTTCAGCACGTCACCCCGCAGGATGATGCCGAGCAGGCGACGGTCGGCGTCGACGACCGGCACGCGGCGGATCGGCTGCGAGCGGAACACCTCGGCGACCTCGAAGATGTCGGTGTCCGGGCCGACGGTGGCGAAGTCGCGGCGCATGTGCACGGCGACGGTGCCCGGCGGTTCCTGCTCGTAGTGCGCGCAAGAGATCGCGCGCAGGGCGTCGCGTTCGCTGAAGACGCCGGCGAGGCGGCCGTCTTCGAGCACCGGGGCGCCGGAAATGCCGCGTTGGATCAGGTCGTCGACGGCGTCGAGCACCTGCCGGTCGTGGCGAAGGACGAAGACGGCCTTTTGCATGACGTGCTTGGCCAGAAGCACGGTTCGGCTCGTGTCCATATCTGGATATTATCCTTGGTCGCCGTCGTCGGATAGCCCCGGCGGATAGATGCCGAGTGTTTGTCGCGCCTGGTCTACGGCGCGACCGAGGGTGTGCACGCAGGGATCGCAGTTGCTGCCGCAGCACCAGCGCCACCTGGCGTCGTCGGCATCGAGGTGTCGGGCGACGAAGCTCTGGTAACTCTCGTCGAGCCCGGCGCTTCGCACTGCCGCGCGGAGATCGGCGCGCTGCTGTCCGCTCAGGTCGAAC
>DRKG01000046.1 GCA_011051855.1 bacterium
CGGCGTCGCGGGTCCGCTCCCGGGGCTCAGTGCGGCAGGCGCGCGGCCAGGGTGCGTAGGCGCTGGATGCGACGCTCGGACGGGCCTTCGCCGGAAACCGCATCGATCGGTGGCAGCGGCAGGTCCAGCATGCGCTGCAACGCGGCGGCGGCCGCATGGCGGGAATGTTCGGGCGCGCGGTCGTCGGCCAGCAGGTCGATCAGCAGCTTTGCCGTCGAGCGCCGCGGTCGCCGGACCAGCGCGTTCCAGAGTGTGGTTGGAACGGGGCGTTGGCGGAGTGCGCGCGCCAGCTTGGATCCGCCCTTGCGCACCAGGTGCAGCGACTGCACGTCGACGCGGTCGCGATCGCGTTCGACCGCGCGGATGACGGCGGCGAGATCCTCGGTGAACTCGCGCCCGAAGGCGAGCGCCAGCACGCGCTGCAGGATGCGTTCATGGTGGTCGATCGGCTCGCACACGCCGTTGCCGGCCGCCGCGATGCGGCGGAACTGTTCGAACGTGTCCTTGCCGGCGCGGTCGGGGCTGGTAATCAGAGTGTGCACGAAGGAGCGGCGGTCGTGCGCGAAGCGGCGCACCTCCTGGAGCAGCTTGCCGAGGTCCTCGCGGTGTGTCGGCGCGTCGCCGGCGAGCACGACGACGCGGCGGGTGGAGTGGCGCCAGTTCTGCTGAAACGCAGCGCGCAGGCCGGCGCGCACGTCCTCTGGGCGATCACCGCCGCCTTCGGCGACGATGAACTGCACGAAGTTGACCGCGTGCCAGTAGTCGAGCGCGAGCGGCATGGCGCGGACCAGATACTCGTCGCGCCGACCGCGGTCGCGGTAGGTCACCAAACCGACGCGTGCATCGGGCACCAGCATGCGCAGCACTTCGAGCATCTGCACGATGGTGTTCTTGGTGTCGAGGATCGTGCGCGTCATCGAACCCGTGCTGTCGAACACGAACACGATCTCGAGCCCGCTTTCTTGCAGTGCCGCGACCTGCTTCGCGAAGCTGCCGGCGCCGATGTCGCGCTCGGCGCGCACGGTGTCGTGGCCACCTCCGAACGCGCTGGGGCGGCGCTTCGCCAGCCGCGGGTTCTCGGCCGGTTGGCGCCGTTCCGGCTCGGGGCCGTCCGCCACCTCGGCCGGGGCGTCGGGCCGGTCCGGCTCGGGATCTTCGAGCACGACGTCTTCGGCCGGCTCGGCGACCACCTCGGGCGGTGCCGGTGGTCCGTCGCCGCGGGCGGAGTCGGCGGCGACGTCGAAACCGAGCCGGGCGATGCTGACGCCGCCGACCCGGGGCGGTGGCGTGAACCACCACAGCAGCAGCAACAGCAGCAGGTGCAGCGCCAGTGAGATCGCCATCCACGGTGCCCGGCGCAGTTCGTGGGCCATCAGGTCGGCGAAGGTCATGCCGTCGGACCGTCGCAGTGCCGCGGCCGCGGCCCGCACCTGCTCGATGCGGCGCGCGGCCGCCGCTTGTCGCAGCGACGGAATCGGCACCAACGTGGCGGTGCCGTCATCGCGGCAGACGACCATCACTTCGTCGCCGATGGCGATGCGGTCGCCGATCTGCACGCGCGTTTCGGCCGCGCGCACTTCGTTGTGCAGCACCCCGGACCTGCTGCCGAGATCGGTGAGGGTCACCCCGTCGGCCGCGACGTGCAGGCGCGCGTGGTGGGGTTCGGCTCCGGCGATGCGGAGGTCGCAGTCGTCCGCACTACCGAGCAGGTAGTCCCGACCCGGTTCGAGCGCGTGGCACTGCTCACCGAGTCGCAGAGCCAGCAGAGGGGAGCCTGGTTCCACGGACCATGTTTTACCTGCTCGCGGGGATCTCGTGGGAAGTTGCGCCGAGGCGTTCTGCCTGCCACGATCTCGCCCGTCCCATGAGCCTGCGTATCATCGGTGGTGAGTTCGGCGGTCGCACCTTGAAGTCGGTGCGCGGCCTTGGCACGCGTCCCCTGCTCGGGCAGGTGCGCGAGGCGGTGTTCAACATCCTCGGCGACGACATCGAAGGCGCGTTCGTCTGGGACTTGTTCGCCGGTTCGGGGGCTTCGGGCATCGAGGCGCTGTCGCGCGGTGCCGAGCGGGTGCTGTTCGTCGAAAAGAGCGGCCGCGTCATCGACATGCTGCGCAGCAACCTGCGCTCGCTCGGTGACGGCGCCGAGGAACGCTCGGTGGTGATGCGCGGGGATGCGTGGGATCCGCCGGTCATGCACCGCCCGTTGTTCGGGGCGCAGCGCGACGATGGCGATGACGACGCGCCGAGCGACATCGAGGTCGCGCCGGACGTGGTGTTCCTCGATCCGCCCTATGCGATGGTCGCCGAGGACCCGGTCAAGTCGCTCGCACGTGCCCGGCGACTGCTCGATCGCACCGCAAGGAACGGCTGTGTGCTGTTCCACTTCGAAGCCGGCGTGCTCGACGAGGACGACTTTGATCCCGACGTCGACGTCGACCTGCGCGAATGGGGGTCGAGCGTGATCGCGATGATGTGGCGCAAGGGTGAGGCGCCCGCCGCGGTCGTGCGTCGGCGATCGAAAGCCGAGCGCAAGGCGGCGAAGGTGTCGGCCGACGACGGCGACGCGTAGCCGGCGTGCTGGGCCGGGCGACTACTGGCCGACGACGACGCGCAGCGCGTTGCTCAGGCCCTGGTAGGGCGGGAACGTCGCCGGCAGCAACTCGACCACCAGTGCTTGCGCGTGCAGCTCGACGCCGACCACCTGCGGGGGGAGGCCGTTCAGCGGCAGGGGCACGTCGGTCGCGAGGATCGTCGCGGGCAGCAACCACGTCGTGATGATCTGGCCGATGTCGATTGCCTCGTGGCAGTTCGCGCCAGCGAACGGTGGCAACACCGACGGTTGGCCGGCCGTCGCCGCGGCAGCACTGAACGCGACCAATGCGTATTCGCCGAAGATGCCGGTGGTGTTGGTGACGGACAGCGCGAACTGCGCGTTGCCGATCAGCGGCAGCGAGCTGGCTTGCAGCACGGGTGCACCCAGCAGGTGGTTGCCCGGCGGCGCGCAGGCCGTGCCGTACTGCTGCAACACGGCGCCGGTGATGTTCGGTGCGAGCGGCGTCGGCGTGTTGTCGAGAAACCATGTCTGGTCCGGATAGGCGGCATAGCCGATTGCGCCGGGATCACGCGCGAGGCTCGAACCGGTCGGGATCGGCGGGGCGACGCGTCCCGGTTCCCACAAGCCGGCGGCGAAGGCCAAGCTTTCGCGCTGGTAGCCGCCGCTCCCCCAACTGACCCAGTCGACGACCGACGACGACGAGTTCATCAGCGAGTTCTGCTGGGTCGAGAACAGCGCGATCGCGCCTTCGTTGCCGGACAAGGGCTCGGCACCGAGCCAGAACAGAAAGCTCGCAGTGTTGGTTCCGGTCCAGTATTCGCCGGGTGCGAACGTTCCCGGTGGATCCTGGTACCAGTGCACCCGCAGGTATTCGTTCGGTGCCAGCGTGGTGCCGGCCGGGAACGGCCACCAGTAGTTCTGTGCGAGCAGCGCGGTGTGGGTCGCCATGTGCAGCGACCAGGTCGACAGGTCGGCGGCGGTCGTGCCGCGATTGTGGACCTCGATCCATGCTTCGTTGGCATCGGCCCGAATCTCGCTCAGGTAGACGTCCTGTGCGCGAGCGGTTGC
>DRKG01000047.1 GCA_011051855.1 bacterium
GCCGCTGCGCGCGCAAGATCGTCCAACGGACGGCGATGCTGTGGATCTGCTCGCGAGCGTGCTGCGGGCGGATGGGCAACCGGTCTATACGGAAGGTGGCATGCCGAAGCCTGCGCTGGCCAGTCGAGTACTGGGGATCCTGCGCGATGCTCCGGACATTCCGCGCCGCAAGGCCTATGAAGCGTTGTTGGCGGTAGGTGAGTGGGGGGCGGCGATCCGCATCGCACCCGCGATGGGCGTCGAAGAACATTCCGATGACTGGGTGCTGTCGGTTGCGGCCTTGCCCGTATCGGCGCATGTGTTCGCGGGGGTCGAGTTCCCCGATTCACCGCGATTCTCGAAGCAGATCTACCACCGGCTCTGGGCAAAGCTGCGCACGGATCTGGCCGAGTCCATCAGCGCGGTGCAACTGCGCGGGCGCGATCGTACGCCGCTACCGTGGTTGGAGCGCGTAGCGCCTCCGAATGATCTCGATCTGCTGATATTCTTGGATTCATCGGATCGGCGGATCGAGGCCATCGCCCGGGCGGCTTCAGGACTGATGAACGGCACGAGAAGTCGCGTGCGAGCGCGATGGATCGTCTCCGTCGGAGGCAGCCTGCTCCAGCCAGGGCCGATTGGCTCGAGCGAACTGCAACTCGAGCGCGCGGACTCGGATCATCAACAGCGCTGCACCCAAGTCCGGCTTCTCGCGCGCAGCCTGGGGCTTGATGGCTCGGTGCATATGACCGGTGTCAAGTCGATCGAAAAGCACTGGCAGGTCCGGCGGCTGCCAGCGTTCGTCGTTACGGCAGGCGATGTCGAACTGGACCGGGCAGTCGGGTGGGGGCGCGACACTCTCGTCCGGCTGCGATGTCTGCTGCGGGGGGACACGAGTGCGTCGCGCCTCGAGTGGGCGGAGCAGGTCCACCCGTACATCGTCACTTCACCCGCTGCTTCGAAGGCCGCGGGCCGGTGAACGTCGAGGCGGACCAGTCGCGGTTGTCACGCGCGCCGTCCGTTCGCTGCTTGAGCTCCTCGGCTGAGCATAGATCGGGTCAGCGATCCCCGATGCGCGCGGCGATGCCGTTGCTCATCGCGGCCCAGGTCGGGTGGCCGGGGACCTCGATGTGCAGGCATTGGAAGTAGACCTCGGTGGCGAGCAGGGTCGGGTCGTTGGGCAGGGCGACCGGCCAGGCCACGTGGCCGGTGCCGTTGGGGGTGCCGATCGCCTCGATCTCGTCGGCGCTGTTCAGCAGGAAGCAACCGGGCAGGCCGGCGGGGGCGAGGTCGAGGGGCAGTGGCAGCCCGTCGAAGACCGTGCGGCTGTAGCCGTAGCCGCCGATCGCCGAGATCAGGTTGTTGCCCGGCACGTTGTCGTAGTGCAGCGTCATCGTCGTGCCGATCACCGGCGGCGTCGCCGGATCGACCGTCAACGTCGGCGTGCCGAGTGAGCCGATGCAGGCCTGGCCGTAGCTCTCGTAGCGCGAGAACACCGGCAGCCCGATGTGCCACAGCTCGTCCGTCCAGGTGCCGCAGCTGCCGCCGAACAGGCGCAGTTCGCCGTTGCTCGCATCGACATAGGCAGCGGCACCGGCGCGGGCGGTCGGTAGCGTGGCGTTGCCGGCGGAGTGCCGCGTCCAGCCGGTGCCGTCCCAGGTCCAGACGTCGTCGAGGCAGCCGGAATCGCTGTCGCCGCCGATCACGACGACGCGCTCGGCGCGTGGCTCGTAGTGCATCACGAAGCCGTCGCGCGGCTGAGGGCCCCACGGAAAGCCGTTCGGCTGCGCCGGGGCCACCTGCGCCCAGTCGGTACCGTCCCAGTCCCAGACGTCGTCGAGTCGCGCACTGCCGTCGTTGCCGCCGAACAGCACCAATCGGTTGCGCAGGCGATCCCACGCGAGACCGTGGCCGAAGCGCGCCGGCGGCAGCGTCGGCGGCGACACCTGCTGCCAGTCGGTGCCGTTCCACGCCCACATGTCGCCGAGTGCCGTGCCGGCCGCGTCACGGCCGCCGAACAGGATGCCGGTGGCGCTGAGCGGATCGTAGGCCATCGCGTGCTCGCTGCGCGGGGCGGGCGCCACCGTCGGCATCAGGTAGGACCACTGCCCGCCGGCGTAGGTCCAGGTGTCACCGAGCTCGGTGCCGATCGGGTTGGCGCCGCCGAACAGCACGACGTTCTGCCGGGCCTCGTCGAGCAGCAGCGTGTGGCCGCTGCGCACCATCGGGTTGATGAACGAGAACTGCTTGGTCCAGTCGGTGCCGTGCAGCTCGTAGGTCGGAAAGAACGGGCCGGACGACGTGTCGCCGCCGAACAGCAGCGCGCCCCCGCCGGGCAACGGGGCCATGGCGTGGTCGGCGACGGGCGGCGGCGTGGCGGTCGTCGCGAGTTGGGTCGAGGCGATCTCTGCGACGGGGCCGCCGGGGAGTTCGATGATGCCGGGGTAGGAGTAGGTCGGCTGCGCGTCGTTCCATCCGCCGTTTGGATTCCGCAGGTGCGCGAAATCCTCGTTGCTGGCGTTATTCGGTTCGCCGGGCAGCCAGTTCGTGTAGGTGGTCGGCTCACCGCTGCTCCAGACCCACTGCCCCTCCACGGCGAGGTCGTTGTAGCCGATCCACAGGTTGCCCGTGCCGAAGGTCTGCCAGAGCCAGTTCTGCTCCGCCAGGCCGCGCACCGTCGCCAGGTGGCCGCCTTCGAGTTGCGCGAGGTCCTCGGCCTCCTGCCACGTCATGGCGGGCGAGAGCGCGTAGCGGTTGCCGTTGACCGGCGAGGTGACGTAGTCCAGTTTGGGTCGCCACTCGTTGCCGTCGAAGGTCCAGGTGTCGCCCAGTGTATTGCTGCCCGTCCAACCACCGAACAGGACGGTTTCGCCGCGCGCCGCATCGTAGACCATGTTCTCGATGACCCAGTGGCGCGCCGCGGGGCGAACGGTCGGTGCCGCCTGCGCCCAGTCGGTGCCGTCCCAGGTCCAGGTGTCGTTGTGGCCGGGAAACGATCCCGACCATCCGCCGAACAGCACGACGCGGTCGATGCTGGGGTCGTAGCACAGGGCGTGGGCCTTGCGGGCTGTGGGGACGGTAGCCGGGCTCTGCTGCGTCCACGTCACCCCGTCCCAGGTCCAGGTGTCGTTGTGAAGGGCGCCCCCCGACCCTCCGCCGAAGAGTACGACTTCACCCGTCGCCGCGCGGAATGCCAGGTCCATACCATTGCGCGCGGAGGGGCCGGCGACGGCGCGTTGCACCCACGCGTTGCCGTCGTATTCCCACGTGTCGGCCAGGAAGCTGCCGTTGTAGCCGCCGAACAGCACGACGACCTGGCGCTGGCTGTCGTAGACCATGCTGTGATTCCTTCGTGCTCCGGGGGAGCCGACGTTGGTCCGCGGGGTCCAGTCGGTGCCGTCCCATTCCCACGTCTCGGCGAGGTTGGCGCCATCATATCCCCCGAAGAACACGCACACGCCCCGCGCGCTGTCGTAGGCCATGGCGACGTTTTGGCGCGGGCCCGGCGCGTTCGCGGGCGAGCGCTGCGTCCAGTTGCTGCCGTCCCACTCCCAGGTGTCGTTCAGCGCGCCGGAGGGCCACGAGCCGTTGGTGTGACCCCCGAACAGCACCACGACCTGCCGGGCCGAGTCGTAGGCCATCGCGTGGCCGGAGCGCGGCCCGGGGCCTTGAACGAACTGCGGTGCTGCAATGGCCTCACCACCGAACCACCACCCGACCAGGGCGGCGACGACGAAACGAGATGTGCTCATGGATCCTTCCTTGGCGCCGCATTCCCGCGCGGCTGCCCGGGCCGGAGCGTATGTAGGAACGTTGCGGCGAGCAAGCGCGCGACCATGCCAGGAGCGCATTCGCAGCAATGCGCCCCCGAAACCCGCTCGCTGCTCCCGATCAGAATGGCCGGTCAGAATGGGATGTCGCCCCCGGTCGCCGGCGGCTGGTCCGCGACCGGGTCGTCACCGCTGCGGTAGCCGTCGTAGGGGACCTCGTTGCGTCGCACGATCTGGCCGTCGGTGGCCTCGTACTCGCTCGGGCGAACCTCGACCAGGGCGCTCCGTCCCTCGAGATCGCCGGGTTCGATGTCGACCTTGCCGGTGGCCGGCAGGCCCAGTGCCTGCAGCACGAGGCGCACGCGTTTGCGGCCGCGCGGGCTGAACACCAGGCTGTCCCACGCCGCTTGCTTGCCGACGTGCTGGCCTTCGGCGACCACGAGTCGCAGGGCCCAGCGTTCGTCGCCGGCGCGGGTGGTGCCGGTGCGCACTTCCGCGACGCGGCACAGGTAGGTGCCCTTGGGCACGGTGACGAAATCGGAGACCGGGTCGGTGGCGTCGAAGTCGATTCTCATGGGTTCCTCTCGGTTGATCTCCTTGGGTTCCGAATCCGCCGGCGGTGACACGGTTTCTCCGATTCCGTAGCCTGGGCCCGTTCGCCCGATCCGCGCGCAATCTTGGCCCCGACCTCCACATCGCCTGCTCCCGCAGTCGCGCTGCCCGCAGCGCCCGACTACCTGTCTCTGGCCAGGCGGCACTACGAGAACTTCCCGGTGGGTTCGTGGCTTCTGCCGAGAAGGGCGCGGCGGCACCTGCACCGCATCTACGCGTTCGCGCGCACGGCGGACGACCTCGCCGACGAACGGCAGGACCGCGCGGCGCTGGCGGCCTTTCGGCGGGAGTTCTTGCGGCACGTCGACGAAGGCGCGCGCGACGTGCCCCTGTTCGTCGAGCTGGCCGCGTCGATGCGCGAATGCGCGCTCGATCGGTCGTTGTTCACCGATCTGCTCGACGCGTTCGACCAGGATTGCCACCAGCGTCGCTACACGCGCGCCGAGCTGATCGACTACTGCCGGCGCTCGGCCAATCCGATCGGGCGCCTGGTGCTGCGGGTGTCGGGGTATCGCAGCGAGCGCCTGGATGCGTGGTCGGACCGCATCTGTACGGGCCTGCAGCTCCTGAACCACCTGCAGGATCTGCGCGAGGACCTGCTCGAGCGCGATCGGGTCTACTTCCCGCTCGAAGAGTTGCGCGGCTGCGGCGCAGACGTCGACGACCTGCGGGCCGAACGGGCGAACGCGGCCGTGCGACGGTTCGTGCTCGAACAGGCGGAGCGGGTAGCCGCGGAGTTCGCCGCCGGCTGGCCGTTGGTCGGCGAGGTGCGCGGCCGCCTGCGGTTCGAGCTGCGCGCGATCCTGCGCGGTGCGGCGGCGGTGCTGGGCCGCATTCGCGCGGTCTCGGGGGACGTGCTCGGAGGCCAGGTGCATCTCAGCAAGTGGCAGCGCGCACGCACCGTGGTCGCGGGGCTGTGCTCCGGTGCCGAACCGCGCTGGAGGAACGACGCGTGAGGAAGGCGCAGCAGGCACCTTCGGAATCGCCGGCGGAACCGCCGACGGCGGCGCTCGATCCCGCGGTGATCACCGGGAGTTCGGGGTCGACGTTCCTGTCGGGTTTCACCTGCCTCGACACGGCGCGCCGCGAAGCGATGACGGTCATCTACGCGTTCTGCCGGGTCGTCGATGACGCAGTCGACGACGCGCCCGATCGCGCGACCGCGACGGCGTGGCTCGGCTTCTGGCGCTGCGAACTGGACGCGGTCGAGAACGGCGAACCGCGCACGCCGGTCGGCAGGGCGCTGCAGCGGGCGATGCGCACCTTCGGCATCCCGGCCCTGCGATTGCAGGAGCTCATCGACGGTTGCGCCATGGACCTCGAACCCGCGGTGTTCGTCGATGAAGCGCAGCTCGTGCTCTACTGCCATCGCGTCGCCGCCGCCGTCGGGTTGGCGTGTCTGCCGGTGCTCGGCGCGACCGGTCCCGCTGCCGAGCAGTACGCGGAAGCGCTCGGGCACGCGCTGCAGTTGACCAACGTGTTGCGCGATCTGCGCGGCGATGCCGAGATCGGCCGCTGCTACGTGCCGCGCACTTGGCTCGACGAGTTCGGCATCGCCGACGCGGACCTCGGCGGCCGCGGCACGCCGGGTCTGTACCTGCCGGCTGGCGGCGTGGCGCGTTTGTGCAGTCGGTTGGCCGGCAAGGCGCGCACCCGCTTCGGGGAGGCGCGCACGCTGTTGCGCAGCCTGCCGCGGCGCCAGCGGCGCGCGCTGGTGGCGGCGCGCGTCATGGGAGCGGTCTACGCCGACCTGCTGCGTCGGCTGGAACGGCGCGGCGGCGACCTGTTGCAGCCGCGTCCGCGGGTGCCGAAGTGGCGCAAGCTGTGGCTGGCGGGGCTGGTCTGGGCCGGAGCGCGCGCGTGAGCGATCGGAGGCGTGTGATCGTGATCGGTGCCGGCGTCGCCGGGCTGACCGCGGCGTTCGGCCGCGCGGATCGCGGCGAGCAAGTCCTGCTGCTCGAAGCCCGCAGCCGGTGTGGCGGCCGCGCCTTCGCGAGCGTCGATCGGGTGTTCGCCCGCCGGATCGACAACGGTGCGCACGTGATGCTCGGTTGCTATCGCGCGACGCGCGCCTTGCTGCGTCGATTGGGCACCGAATCGCGGTTCGAGCAGCCGCGCCGACTGGCGATCGTCTACCGCTTCCCCGGTGGTCGGACCACGCGGCTGCGGTTGTCGCGGCTGCCGGTGCCGCTGGCGATGCCGTGGGCGGTGCTGCGGCTCGGGATCGGCTTCGGCGCCCGATTGCGCGCGTTGTTCGGTATGTGCTCGGTGCCGTTGGGCGTTCGTCGGGAGATCGCGTTCGCCGACTGGCTGCGGCGCCGCTGGCAGCGTGGCGAACCCGACGATGTGCTGTGGCGGCCGCTGTGCCGAGCGGTGATGAACGTCGAGCCCGAAGAGGCGGACGCCGGCGAGTTCTTGGCGACGCTGCGCGAGGCGTTCCTCGGCAGGTCGTCACGCGCGGCGATCTGGGTGCCGAAGGCGACCTGGGGCGGGATGATCGGCGACGCC
>DRKG01000048.1 GCA_011051855.1 bacterium
CGCCGTGGAACTGCTTGCCCCAGGTCGACACGATCCGGCCATCCGGGGTGAACTCGATGACCGCGTGCTCGGTATCGGTGTTGGCCAGCAGGTTGCCGTTGTTGCGCAGCACGATGCAGCCGTGCGTGTTGCCGAGTTCGACCTCGCCCTCGCCGTCCCTGCCGAGGGCGCTGGCCGCAACCGGACGTCCCCAGCGCGGGTCCCACTCGTAGCGGTGGCCGGCGATCTCGACCGCCTGCTGGGCGGACAGCGAGGCCATGGACAGGACAACGACGGGCAAAGCCAACCGCCCCGGGCATCTGGTGCGCATCGCCGCAGTTTCCCCGCTGCGACCGGCGATTGGTAGCCGCTGGCTGCCACCGCAGCATCCCGAGGCCGCACCGGATCCCCGGCCGGACTCCACGCAGGATGACCGGATTCGTTGTTCCCACATCCGTCGGCGTCGGCAGCGCCGCTTTCGCCCGGTCGGCCAGCGGCGTCGACATCATCGTCGGCGGATAGCAGAAGGGCGCAAGGCTCGCTCCTCCGCCCCGTGCGTATGGCCCTCGTCCGGGTTGGCGATGTGCCGCAGCGTGTGCACGGCCGCGGCCTCGAAGGTGCTGCCGGTAGCTTCGTTCGCCAGGGCCTCCAGGATCGGCACGGCCAGCTCGTCCCGGCGGTCTTCGTGCAGCGACTTGCCGAGGTAGAGCAGCGCACGCTGCCGTTCGTCGCCGAGCTTGCCGCTCGCCAGCGCCTCGCGGAACACCGCCGCCGCTCGTGCATGGCGCCGCTCCTTGAACAGCACGTAGCCTTCGGTCGCGAGCGCCGCCGGGGTGCGGCTCGCGGTCTTGAGCCAGCGGCGCGCGGCGGTCACGTTGCCGTCGAGCGCGTAGAGCCGCGCCAACCGGTGCCGCGCGTCTTCGACGCCGGCCAGCGCCGCGTCGATCAGGAGCGGCTCGCACTGCCGCCGGCAGCCGAGGCGCAGGTAGAGGCAACCAAGCCGGTGCTGGATCTGCGGATCCGTGGGATCGGCGGCGTTGGCGGCGCGCAGGCGCGCGAGTTCGCCGCGGTTCGCCGCGCACATGCGCAGGAACGCGGCCAGTTCGGGCGGATCCTGCGGCCCGGGCCGGGCGGCGTAGCAACGGCCGGCAGCGTCTAGCACGGCGATGCCCATGCCTTCGCCGCCGCCGATCCACTCGCCGTAGAGTCGGCTGCGCTCGAACCCGTCGGCAACCACCGCGTCGAACCCGCCGGCGGTCAGCGCCGCGATGACGGCCGGATCGGCCAACCGCGCCTGCATCGCGTCACTGGCGTCTCGACCGGGCAGCGCGAAGTAGACGACCAGCTCGCGCGCGGCTCGGCGCGCCCGACTGAGCGCGGGCAACAGTTCGCGCTGCCACCGGGTCGACGTCGCACAGGCGGCCAGCAGCACCAGCGGCAGCCACCCCACGGCCGCGAGCCGCAGCGGTTGCCGCCCGGCGTCCGGCAGGTTCCGCGACATCGCCACGGACTAGCGCCGCTCCCCGCAGAAGCGCTCGAGCCAGGCGAAGAACTCACGCTGCCACAACAGGCTGTTCTGCGGTTGCAGAATCCAATGGCCCTCGTCCGGGAACACCAGCAGGCGCGAGGGCACCCCGCGCAACTGCGCTGCGGTGAACGCCTGCAGGCTCTGGTCGTAGGGCACGCGATAGTCGCGTTCGCCGGTGATCACCAAGAGCGGCGTGTGCCAGTTCTCGACGTAGCGGTGCGGCGAGAACCGCCGGTAGACGTCGGCCACCTCGGGGGACTTCCAATAGCCCGATCTATGCATGAAACAGTGCCTCCGGTGCGTGCAATCCGCGTTCAGGCAAGGAAGGCGACTGCAGAAGCGCAGGCGGGGCGCTGGCCCCGCTGAGCATTCTGCCAAGGAGTTCGCGGAGCGAACGGACGCCGCAGGCGGCCGCTCTTCTGCCGCATGGGCGTGGATGGTGCGTGCCGGGGGTGCTGGTTCGTGCATAGATCGGGATAGGGACCACCGAACTCCCAGTCGACGAAGAACAGCTCCTCGGTCGCGAGGTACATCGATTCGAGGTTGAACACGCCGCAGTGGGAGATCATGCAGGCGAAGCGGTCGCCGCCGTTGCCCATCAGCCAAAACACCGAGTAGCCGCCGAACGACGCCCCCACGGCGGCGGTGCGCCGTTCGTCGATGTAGTCGCGGGCCTGCATCGCATCGCAGACGCTGAGCAGGTCCCGCATCGCCTGACCACCCCAATCGCGCGAGATCTCATCGTTCCATGCTTGGCCGAAGCCGGGCAGGCCGCGCCGATTGACGGCGGCGACCACGTAGCCCTTGGCCGCCATCAGGTGGAAGTTCCAGCGATAGCTGAACCATTGGCCGACCATCGACTGCGGGCCACCCTGGCAGTAGAGCAGCATCGGGTAGCGCTTCTTCGCATCGAATCCGGGGGGCTTGACGATCCACGCGTGATGCGCTTGCCGTCGGTGGCGTCGAACCATTCCTCGTCGACGCTCGGCAGCGCGAGCCCGTCGTAGGCAGGGCCGTTGACGTCGGTGACCGCGCGTCACCTGCTGCGCCTCCGGCTCGGCCAGCGGGGTGCGGAAGACCTGGGTCGAGCCCCGCCAATCGACGGTGAAGAACAACTGCCGGCTATCGGACGACCAGGTGACGTCGTGCACCGAACCGTCGAAGTCCGGCAACAGTTCGCGGTTCTCGCCCGTCCTGCGTTCGTGCACGAACAGCCGCACGCGGTCGGCCTCGAAGCCGCCGCGCGCCATCGACGAGAACGCGATCCAACGCCCGTCCGGCGAGTAGCGCGGTTCGAGGTCGTAACCGGGCATGCCGGCGGTGAGGTTGCGGTGCTCGCCGCCGTTCGCCGACACGACCCACAAGCTGGAATCGGTGCTCTGCTCCGGATCGGCGACGCGACGCGCGGTGTAGCACAGTTCTTTGCCATCGGGCGACCAAGCGATCTGCTCGACACCGCCGAAGGGCGGCAGCGGCGTGTGCACCTTCTCGCCGGCCATCAGGTCGACCGTCGGGCCATCGCGCAGCAGAGGCTGCACGAACAGGTGGCTGTAGGTGCCGTCGCGCCAGCGATCCCAGTGGCGCACCATCAGGTCGTCGTAGGCACGCGCGTTGGCGGCCGGCAGATCCTTGTTCTGGTCGGCGACCACCACGTCGAGCTTGACGTTGCGGGTGAACGCGAATCGCGTGCCGCCGGGAGCGAGCAACAGGCTGCCGAGGCCGCCCCGGACCGGCAGCACGCGGTCGGGCCCGTCCTCGAGGAGGTTGCGCAACCGCAGTCCTGCGTCGGTGACCCAGACGAACTCGGCGCCGCTGTCGAGCCAGCGCGGCGAATGGCCGGCTCCGACCTCGACCGGTTCGGCGCCGTCGCGGGTCAGGTCGAGCAGCCAGACGCCGGTGGCGCTGGTGTCGCGCTCGACGTCGGGGGTCGTGACCGTGAACAGCAGGTGCTTTCCGTCCGGCGCCAGTCGCGGACTGCCCGCCCGGTGCAGCGACAGCAGCCGTTCGGGGGTCAACACCTCCTGGGCCGACGGGAGCGCCGCAAGCCCCGCGGCGAGCATGCTCGGGAGAATGCGCATGGCCGTCATCATCGCGAACCGCGAAGCACAACGCCAACGCCCGGCGCCATCGCGCGAACCGCCGCCGAGGCCTGCCGACCGCGGCCGGGAAGGATCCCGTTCCACTTCCGTCTCAGGGACCAGATTCCCCGTGTGAACTGCTAGACTGCCGGCCGAAACCAATGGACGCCAAGACCCAATCCGATCGCTCCCGCGCCGCCGAGCGCGGCTTCACCCTCGTCGAAATCATGGTCGTGATCGTGATCCTCGGCCTGCTCGCGACCCTGGTCGTGCCCAACATCATGGGCGCCAGTGACGAAGCCAAGGAGGGCAAGGCCCGCTCCGACGTCAAGATGATCGCCGAGCACGTGCGCGGCTACTACGTCAAGCACGGCCGCCTGCCGGAGACGCTCGAAGACCTGGTGACCAAGGACGAGCGCGGCCGCAGCGAACTCGAAGAACTGCCGCCGGACCCGTGGGACACCCCCTACGAGCTGGTCGAAGGCGAAACCTCGCGCGAGTTCGAAGTCGTGAGTTGCGGCCCCGATCGCTCGCTCGGCACCGACGACGACATCTCCAGCAAGTCCCGGCGGGACAACTGACCTCCGAGTCCCGGCGGCGCGCGCCGCTGGGGCCGATACCTGACGCATGCGCCACCTCGAGCCATCCGAAGCCGCGAGCCCCGACGCGGGCTTCACGCTGATCGAGATCCTGGCGGTGGTCGCCCTTCTCGGCCTGCTGCTCGGCGTGGTGGCTCCCAACCTGATGGGCTTGGTGCCCTCCGCGCGCCTCGACGGCTCGGCCAAGACGCTGCAGGCCAAGATCGCCGACATCCGCTCCGAGTCGCGCATCCAGGCCAAGCGTATGCAGCTCGAACTCGACCTCGACAAGGGGCGCTTCCGCGTCATCCTGCCCCCGGAGGAACGCCTCACCTCCGACCAGGAGATCGAGCGCGACGAGGACCTCGCCGACGACCGCAAGGACTGGATCGACCTCGAGACCGGCGTCGTGTTCGCGGGTGCCGGCACCGGCAAGGACGGGCTGGTCGAAAAGGGTTTCTACCGGGTCACCTTCGACGAGTACGGCTTCAGCGCCGACCAGGTGATCGCCCTGCGGCTGGAGAACGATCCGACGATGGTCTGGACGCTGTCGATCCGCGGTCTGACCGGCATGCTCGAGCTGCACCGCAGTGAGGACGGACAGATCTTCTACCCCACGGTGACCGAGGAGGGCGCGTTCTGATGGTCTCCGCCCACCAGAGGAACGCCCGCGCGGCCGAACGCGGCATGCTGTTGATCGAAGCGCTGGTCGCGATGGCGATCGTCGCGATGGTGACGATCAGCTACATCGGCATGCGCACGACGGCGCTGATCGACGCCACCCGCGCGCGCAACTGGCGACTCGCCCGCGAGATCGCCGAAGAGCGCATGTCCGAACTGCAGGCCGGCGCGCACGAACTGCCGCCGGAATCGGGCACGATCGTGCCGATCGACCGCTACGAAGGCTTCTCCTACAAGATCGTGCTCGGCGAGGGCGCGGTCGCCGAGCTCGAGGCCGAGCTCGCCGAAGAGGCCGCCGAAGGCGACAGCGAGGCCGAAGACCGCGCCCTCTGGCAACAGCAGACGCGCAACCTGCGCCGGGCGCAGGAGCGCGGGCTGACCGCGCGCGAGTTCGAGGACCAGCAGAACGAGGACATCAACCAGCGGCTGGCCGAGCAGGCGCCCAGCGCCGACGAGTTCGAAGAGTGCGCGGTGGTCGTCTACTTCCCCAAGCTCGACCCCGATTACGAAGGCCAGAAGGAGACGCTGATGATCAAGTCGCGGGTGTCGACGCTGGCAATCTCCGGCCTGACGCCGGACCAGGCCGAATCGCTGCGCAGCGCGCGCGAGGGCAGTTCGAGCAGCGCCGAGGCCAACCCGCTGCAGGGCGCCGGGACTCCGGCCGGAGGAGACGGACGATGAGGCACGCGCACCGACACGGTCCGGAGCTGGGCTTCACGTTGATCGAGGTGCTGCTCGCGGTCGCGATCACGGCGACGGTGATGCTCACGGTCGGCACCACGTTCCACATCATGCTGAACGCGCGCGACGTGGTCGACGACCTCGCCGAATCGACCGCGGCCGGCCCGCGCATCCTGAACCTGATCGAGCGCGACCTTCGCGGCCTGTGGACCTACAACATCAAAGGCAACGCGGTGTTCAAGGGCACGCTCGGCAACTCCGGCCAGGGCGATGCCGACCGTATCGACTTGTTGACCACCACCGACTCGGTCGGCGTGGTCGAAGACCTCGACGGCAACGCGCACCACGCGACGCTGTGCGAGGTCGGCTACTGGCTGAAGCAGAACCCGCGTTTCCGCGACGTGTTCGAGCTGTGGCGGCGCGAGGACCCGATGGTCGACGACGACCTGACGACGCGCGGCACGTTCCAGCTCGTGCACGACCGGGTGAAGAGCTTCAAGGTGCGCTACTACGAGACCCTCGGCAACGAGGCCGAGGAGCTGCTCGAATGGGACAGCAGCAAGACCGACACCCTGCCCAAGCGCATCAAGATCGAGTTCACGATCGAACGGCGCCGCAGCAGCCGCAACGTCGTCAACGACGTCGAAATCGAAGACTTCGAAGGCGCACAGAAGACCTACGTGCGCCACTTCGTGCTCGATCGGCGACTCGAACAGGCCCTCAAGGCCAACGAGGCCCGCATCCCGATCCTGCCCCCGCCGCCCGAGGCGCAGGAACCGGCGGGCC
>DRKG01000049.1 GCA_011051855.1 bacterium
GTCCACTTCTGCAACGGCAGCAGCACGTTCTCCAGCAGCGTCAGCGAGCCGAACAGCGCCGCCGACTGGAACACGACGCCGAACCGCGGTGGCATCATCGCCGCCGGCGGCGGTCCGATGCCGGTGAAGTACACCCGCCCGGCGAGCGGCGGCTGCAATCCAACCAAGGGGCGCAACAACGTCGACTTCCCGCAGCCGGATGCCCCCAGGATCGCGAACACCTGACCGCGATCGACTTCGAACGCCAGTTCGTCGAGCAACACCTCCCCATCGTGCCCGATGGCCAGATCGCGGACTTCGAGCACACGCCTCATGCGATCACCATGCCAACAGAGTGAACAACGAGGTGAAGGCGGCGTCGAGCACCACCAACATGAACAGCGACACCACCACGGCCGAAGTGGTCGCGCGACCGACGCCGTCGGCGCCGCCGCGGGTGGCGAGGCCGCGCTGGCAGGCGATCAGGCCGATCGCAAGCGCAAACCCGAGCGACTTCAGCAACCCCGTGCCGAGGTCGGAGAGGTCGAGCGCGCTCTGCAGCGACTGCAGGTAGACGACGGTCGGCTGGTCGAGATAGGTCACCGCGATCGCCAGCCCGCCGATCGCTCCGAACGCATTGCCGAGCATGGTCAAGAGCGGCACCGCCAGCGCCAACACCAAGACCCGCGGAATCACCAGGAAGCGCTGCGGATCCTGACCGAGCGTGCGCAGGGCGTCGATCTCCTCGTTGACGGTCATCGTGCCGAGTTCGGCGGCGTATGCGGCCCCGCTGCGACCGGTCACCAGGATCGCGGTCATCAGCGGCCCGAGTTCGCGCACCATCGCGATGCCGACCATGTCGGCGAGCACGTGGTCGGCACCGAACTTGTGCAACTGGATCGCTCCCTGCAGTCCGAGGATCGCGCCGACCAGGAAGTTGATCAGAAGCACGATCGGCACGCTGTCGGCGCCGGCCCGCTCGAGCAGGTGGAAGAACTGCCCGAAGTGCACGCTGCGCGGCCTCCGCACCGCCGCCACCAGCGCACCGGCGAGGTCGCCAACGAAACCGAGCACGGCCCGGCCGCCGTGCACGGCCGCAACCGACAGATTGCCCACTTCGGCAAGCACGCCGGGGTGCGTTGGCGTAGCCCGTTCGCACGGTACGCTGCGCGAACAGTCGTAGAGCGTCAACATGCGGGCGGTCTCGCGCGAGGCGCCGACGATGTCGACGATGCCGCCGGCATCGCGCCGACGGTGCAACATCGCCGTCAGCAGCGCAGCCGAACCGCCGTCCAGGCGGGTCACACCGCTGAGATCGAGCGCGATCGGCTCGCTGCCGTCCAGTTCGCGCAAGAGCTCCGTCCACAGCCGACGGCCATCGACGAGCGTCACCGCGCCCGTCAAGGCCAACTGGCGGCGACCGCCGACGGGCGGCGCTTGCGTCAACGTGAACGTGGAGGTCATGCGGCGCTTGCCGAGGCATTCGGGCCTTGCGGCCGCGAGGCGTGGCGATCGACCGTGCGCACCGTCTGCGGCGGCCGAATCATCACATCCGCAACGTGCATGGCGGCGATCCTCGCCTGCCGGCAGTACCGGCGCACGCGCTTTTTGCCGACTACGCCGTACCAACCTGCGCCCGACCGGGCACACTGCCGCGATGAGCGCGGCGCGCGACGCGGCCCCCGGCACCACCGACAGCTACCCACCACTGCGCACGGCGGCGTGGGTGCTCTACGACCTCGCCAACACGGTCTACATCGCGACGGTGACGTTCGTATTCACGCCATATGCCGAAGCCACGATCGGCGACCTGCGTGGCCACAGCATCGCCAACTTCCTGTCGATGCTCGCAGCGGCACTGTTGGTGCCATTCTGCGGCGCATTGGCCGATACCACTGCGCGCGCACGCCGCTACCTGACGCTGTCGACGCTCGCCTGCATCGCGGCGCTCGCCGGCTGGTATTGCGACCTCGGGGGCTTCTGGCTGCTGTTGCTCTTCTTCGTTGCCAACCTCGCCTACAACGTCGCGCTGCTGTTCTACAACGCGCTGCTGACCTCGGTCGCGCCACCCGATCGTGCCGGCCGCATCAGCGGCCTCGGCGTCGGCGTCGGCTACCTCGGCACCATCCTGGTGCTGCTGCTCGCCCCGATGGGCAGCCCGGACAAACGGCCGTTCTTCCTGACGGCGGCGCTGCTGTTCCTCGCCTTGTCGCTGCCGTGCTTGTTGCTGGTCCGCGATCGCCGCCAGATCACCCTGCCGCAAGGCCCGCTCGGCACCGTCATGCGCGACGCCAACCGCAGGCTCCTGGCGACCCTGCGCGAGTTGCCCCGACACCCCACGCTGATGTGGTTCCTGATCGGCAACTTCTGCCTGGTCGACGTGCTGAACACGGCGGTGCTGTACTTCGCCGCGTTCACCAAGGAGGTATTCGCCGAACGGGCCGCCGCCGGCTATTCGCTGTTCGGAGCCGTGTTCCAGGGCGAGGCCGGCGTCGAGAGCTTCCTGCAGATCGCCGGGCTGTGTCTGAACCTGATCGCGATGCTGGTCGGCATCTCGATCGGCCGCTGGACCGACCGGAACCCGCTCGGCGTCATGCGCACCAGCGCCGTCGGCCTGCTGCTCGCCCTGATCGGCGGTGCGCTGTTCGGGGGCGTCAGCCCACTCGGCTACCTGTGCACGTTGGTCGCGCTCGGCGCATTCGGGCTGACCGGCATCTGGACCGCCGGCCGCAAGATCGTCGTGCTGTTGGCGCCACCGGAGCAGGTCGGGCAGTACTTCGGCCTCTACGGCATCACCGTCAAGCTCTCCGTCGTCGGCGCCGTCGTCTACGGTTTCGTCGATCACGCCTACGGCAGCAAGCCGGCGATGCTCGCGCAAAGCACACAGTTGCTGCTCGGCCTGGGCTGCCTTCTGATGGTCCGCCTCCCCGCCCACCGCGAGGCGGCCAGCCGATGAGCGATCCCGACGCAGCGAACCCGACCCCGACCGACCGCGCGGCCACCAGCAGGTCGCATCCCACCCACGAAGCGCTGTGGCAGCGCATCGCCGTCGGCGCGCTCGCGGTGACGATCCGACTGGTCGCGGCGCTGCCCGCCTGCCTGGCCTACGGCATCGGCGATCTGCTGGCGGTGCCGTGGTTCTGCTACTGGTCGCTGCGCGACCGCGGCGGCCGCCGGTCGAGCGGCTACTGGCGCAACACCCGCATCGCCTTTCGGGACGGCACCCAGCTCGGCCCGCGCCGACCGCCCCGCCACCTGTGGCGCTGGTCGCGGCACATGGCGTGGATCGCGATCGACTTCTGCCGGATGAGCCGGATCACGCCGGCGAACCTGCACGAGCACTGCGACCTCACCGAATACGACCAGGTGCGCGCGCTCTACGAGGAGGGCAACGGCGTGATCTTCGCCACCGGCCACGTCGGCGTGTGGGACGTTTCCGGCTACGTCGCCGGCCTGCTGGGCCTGCCGATCACGTCGGTGTTCCGCCCGAGCCCGCTGCCGGCACTGAACCGCCTGATCGAACGCCTGCGCACCACCACCGGCCAGACCGTGGTCGCGCGCAAGAAGGTCATGTACACGCTCAAACGCTGCCTCGAGGGCAAACACGTGATCGGCGTGCTCGCGGACGGCGGCGGCAAGCACAGCGCGGTGATCGCGCCGTTCCTCGGAGCGAGTGCGCGCACCGTCGCGACCCCGGCCCTGTTGCACCTGGCAACCGGCGCCCCGATCGCAGTGGTGGCCGTCCTGCGCACCGGCCGCATGCGCTACCGGTTGCGCCTCTACGACGTGATCCGCGAAGCCGCGACCGGTGAACGGCAACGCGATCTGGTCGCGATCACGACCCGGGTCAACAAGGCACTGGGCGAAGCCATCCGCGAGGCGCCCGAGCAGTGGTTCTGGCAGAGCCGCCGGTTCCGCCATCGGCCGCCGGAAGAACGCCCCGGTGCCGACGGATTGCCGCCGGTGGTCTCGATGGACGGGCCGCCCACCGCGCCGGCCGGCGCACGCGTGCGCACCCGCACGAATCGACCGAGCTGCTGAGCGAGCGGTAAAGGAACCGTGAAGGCGGCATGAAACACGCGCGCGAACCGCGCACCGGTGGCGTTTCGGGTCGATCGATCGTTGCAGTTCCGGGTGCGCGACAGCCAGACTCGCACGGGTCGCGGGCAACCGCTCCGCTGCCCCATCGCCAACCAGAACCCATGAATCGAGCCTCTTCTCGCACCATTCCTTCGTTCTCCCTCGGCGCCGCCGCGAGCTTCCTGGCCGCGGCCACGTTCGCCGGTTCCGCCGCCGCGCAGACCCCGACGATGAAGGAACTGCTCGATCGCATCGACGCCCAGGACAAGCGCATCGAGCAACTGACCAACGGAGCGGCCGCCGGCTTCTCGTCCGGCTACCGCCGGGGCTTCTTCATCCGGTCGAGCGACCCGAACTCGCCGTTTCATCTGCGCATCAACGGCCGCATGCAGTTCCGCTACGTCGGTTTCGCGAGCGACAGCGACGCCGCCGTCGTCAACCCCGACCGCAACGACTTCGAGATCGAGCGCGCGCGCCTCGAGTTCCGGGGCACGTTCTTCGACCCGGACACACACTTCTACATCAACCTGGACGCCGACACCGACGAGAACCACCGGGTCATCTTCCACGACTTCTGGGTGAACCACGATCTCGGCGAGAACCACAGCCTCTACGTCGGCAAGGCCTTCTTTCCCGGCTCGCGCGACTGGATGAACGGCTCGACGACCACGCATCTGATCGACCGCTCGATGGCGACGACGTTCTTCCGCCCCGACCGCTCGATCGGTGTCTGGCTGATCGGCAAGATGTGCGGCGACATCCACTACCGGATCGCCGTGATGAACGGCCTCAAGACCACCGACCTGGCCCCGGACTCGGTCGACGGCAACCTCGCCTACGGCGCCTCGTTCTGGCGGGACTTCGGCGCCAGCTACGGCAAGGGCTACGCCGACCTGCAACAGCACGAGGAAGCCGCGGTGCGCATCGGATCGAGCTTCAGCTACGCGCAGCAGGATGAGGTCCAGGGCCAGGCCAACGCCGAGGCCGGCGTGGTCCGCCTCAGCGACGGCAGCAAGCTGAACCAGAGCGGCATGGGCGTCGAGGACTTCACCTTCGCGCTCGCCGCGGCCGACGCTGCATTCAAGTTCCACGGCTTCGCGCTGCACGGCGAGGCCTTCTTCCGCCAACTCAGCGACATCCGCTCGGGCACGATGCCGGCGATCCGCGATGGCTACTACGACTGGGGCGGCTACTGCGACGCCGGCTACATGATCGTGCCGCAGCGCTTCGAGGTGGTGGCGCGCGCCTCGACGGTGCAGGGTGCGCTCGGCGACAGCAACGAGTACGCGGCCGGCGTCAACTGGTACGTGGCCGGCACCCACGAGAACAAGCTGAGCTTCGACGTCACCAAGCTCGACGGCTCCCCGACCAGCAACTCGAGTCCGAACTTCCGCGTCGGCGACGAGGGCCTGATGATCCGCTTCCAGTGGCAGATCGCCTTCTGACCCGGGCCAACCGACATCTTCACACTGCCTTCACATTCGACTGGCCGGCGCTTCATCGCGATCGGCACCCTGTTCAGCAGCCACCAACTCCCCGAACCACCGGCCCACCCGGCCACTTCCCGCAGAGGACATTCGAAGTGATCCACCCCTTCCTGAAGACCACCCTCGCCGGCTCGCTGGCGTTTCTCGCCGGTTGCGGCTCCGGCCAGAAGGAGATCATCAACGACGGCTCCAACACGATGCTCGTCGTCGCCAGCGCGCTGGCGGAGATCTACCACAACCAGCACCCCGAGATCGTCGTGTCGGTCTCCGGCAACGGCTCGGGCACCGGCATCGCCAGCCTGATCGCCGGCGACGTCGACATCGCCAACGCCAGTCGGCCGATGAAGCCCGAGGAGATCGAGCAGGCCAAGAAGAACGGCCACGACCCGATCGAGCACATCGTCGGCTTCGACGGCATCGCCGTCTACGTGCACAAGGACAACCCGATCGAGTCGCTGACGCTCGCCCAGTTGAAGGAGATCTTCGGCACCGGCGGCAAGATCGGATCCTGGCAGGACCTCGGAGTCGACATGGGCAGCGAGGCGGCGAACGAGATGGCCATGCTCAGCCGGCAGAGCAGCAGCGGCACCTACGAGTGCTTCCGCAACATCGTGCTCGGCGGCAAGAAGGCGAGCTTCAAGCAGGAGTGCCGCCTGTTGAACGGCAGCAAAGAGGTGGTCGAGTTCTGCGCCAAGACCAAGAGCGCGATCGGCTACAGCGGGGTCGCCTACGCCACCGAC